>NZ_CALADU010000097.1 GCF_937890665.1 uncultured Subdoligranulum sp. | reverse complement strand
GGTGGCTGCCATAACGATGACACCATCGTTGGCGTCAAAGCCATCCATCTCTACCAGCAACTGGTTAAGCGTCTGTTCACGTTCGTCATGTCCGCCGCCCAAACCAGCACCACGCTGCCGGCCCACTGCATCGATCTCATCGATGAAGACAATAGACGGCATCGTTTTTTTAGCTTTTTCAAACAGATCTCGCACACGGGACGCACCGACACCAACATACATTTCCACGAAGTCAGAGCCGGAGATCGCGTAAAACGGAACCCCTGCCTCGCCTGCGCAGGCTCGGGCCAATAAGGTTTTGCCGGTACCCGGAGGGCCTACCAACAAAACACCATGCGGAATCCGTGCTCCCAAGGAGTTAAACTTTCCGGGAGCCTTCAGGAACTCAACTACTTCCTGCAGTTCTGCCTTTTCCTCATCGGCACCGGCAACATCTGCAAAGGTCGCTTTGCGCTGATTTTCCTGCTGATCTTTCACTTTGGCACGGCCGACATTCATAATGCCGCCACCTGCACCGCCGCGATACATCGACATAAAGAGCATGCCCAAGCTGCCCAGCATCACCACATAGAAGATGATCTCCAACCACGGAATGCTGGTCTTAGCCGCCACATAGTCAAAGACCATCGGAGCATCGGGATTTTCTTCGTTATATTCGTCCACAAACTCAGAAATTTTTCCGGTGCCGAAGTCAATGCCATAGGGCAATTTATAAACTACGTAGACCGTTCCGCCGTTTGCCGGCAGCGCTTCCTCTTCGGAAGTGGCCAGACTGTTCAGCAGTCCGCTGGTTTCCTGATCGCCCATCTGCACCGTAGCTTCCGGAAGAGGAATTTCGCCTTCCTTCAACCACAGTTCCAACTTATTGGTTCCCAAGTCCCAGCGGTAGGACGTAACCTGATGGTTTTCGAAGTAATAATAAATTTCAGAATAGTTAATGTGACTCGAAGCAGAAGCCGACAAAAGCGGAGAAAGGCTCACAAAGAACAGCACCGCCACCATAAGCACGGCCACTACAAGAATCCCACCAAAACGAGGTTTATGCTGCAAGAAATCAACTCCTATCCGGCGAAGTATGCCGGGTAATTTTGGCTGCCCGAGTCAGCCTTTTATTTGGTATATACCTCGGGTTTTAAAACACCCACATAGGGCAGGTTGCGATACTTTTCGTCATAGTCCAAACCATAGCCCACCACAAATTCATCCGGCACTTCGAAACCAAGATAGTCAGGCTCGATTTCCGCTTTTCGGCGGCTCGGCTTGCTTAAAATCGTGCAAAGCCGAACACTGTTGGGATTCCGCAGTTTGAGCATGGGCAGCAGATGCGATAGCGTGATACCGGTATCCAAAATATCTTCTACGATCAAAACATCCTTACCACTTAGATCGGCATCCAGATCCTTCACAATCTTTACAAGACCGGTGGACTCTGTGTTGGCACCACCATAGCTGGAAACCACCATAAAGTCAATGCCGCACGGAATGGTCACCGCACGCATCAAATCGGCCATAAAGACAACGGAACCCTTTAAAATAGAAACCAAAAGCAGATCCCGGCCAGCGTAATCCCGACTAATTTGGGCTCCCAGTTCCTTCACTTTTTCCTGAAGCTGTTCCTCTGATACCAAAATATGATCAATATCCTGATCCATGCCTTGCATGTTATGCCTCCTCTGCTTTTTCCGTTCGTACCGTTAAAACTTCATGGGTGTACGAGTCGGGGGCAACGCCTTCCGCAAAGCCACAACCCCATAGCCATATTACCTCACTGCCATCAGCCACCAAGGGCAGCAACGCACGTTCTTCCTGCGGAATGCCTAATTCATTATAGTATTTTTTCAATGTTTTGCGAACATGCCGACCAGCCGGGCGGAAAAAATCTCCCGGCAAACGGGTGCGCAATACTAGATTCCCCTGTATTTTAGCACAATCCGCGCAACAATTTAAGTCTTTTTTAAAAATTGGTTGATTTTTTAGAAATTCTTCATACTTTACCCGTCGAAATTCTACAAAATAACCACCCGGAAGGAAAAATTGCCCTTCGGTAAAGGGTTGCGGCGGGGCTGGCGGCGGGCGAACGCCTTGCGGTGTTTGTCGAATCAGCACACCATCCTTGACTTGGTAGGTAATTTCCGGGCTTAACTGCAAGGCACCAGATCCCCGCTGGAGCAAAAAACGAAGCAAGCTGATATACTTTTCTTCTGCATCCCGTACAGGGCTTACCAATGCATGAAGTGCTGCATCCAAAACCGGTCCCTCGGCACGTCGTAGGGTTGACACCTCATATCCGCCTTCTACACTAGCTGCCTGCAGCAAAGCCGCCGCTTCCCCCGCAAGCCACTGGTCCAGTTCCCGCATCTGACGGCAAAGGCGCCCTATCGCCACCTCCGCCGATGGATTGGCATACTGTAAAGCAGGAATGGCGTTGTGCCGGATTCGATTCCGAGCATACTTGTCTTGCTCGTTTGTTTCATCCTGAACATAGTTTTGCCCAAGGGCCGCACAGTATGCCTCTGTTTCTCCTCTCGTCAGGCAGAGACAGGGGCGCACGTAATAACCTCGCCGAGGTGGAATCCCCGCCAATCCATGCAAGCCGGTTCCCCGGGCCATCCGAAACAGCACCGTTTCTGCCTGATCCGACATCGTATGGGCCGTAGCAATAAAGGCTTCTTCTTGCACCGCCAACTGCTCAAACCACCCATAGCGCAATCCTCGTGCCCACTCTTCGCTGGGATGTTCCGGAATCTCAACACCTTCACGAACCGCATCATACAAAAACAGTTCCACACCATTTTGGCGGCAAAATGCTGTCACAAAATTAGCATCCGCCAATGCCGCGAGGCCCCGGATTCCATGGTTGACATGGGTGGCCAACACTTCAATTTCTAAATCGCGGCGCCGGCGCAGTAAAAAAAGCAACAAAGCCATAGAGTCTGCTCCACCGGAGCAGGCCACAATGACTCTGTCGCCAGACTTGAACAAGCCCTGCTGACGGCAATATGTCAGCAAGGTTTCTTCGGTATGTTGGATTACCTTTTCCGAATCAGAACTCATGGGTCACATCCAAATTACTGAAGCGTGTATGCGCACCGTCCCAGCCCAGTCGTACTACGCTGGTTTCACCATGACGGTTCTTAGCCACAATACATTCCGCCTCATTCTCGTTGGCCTGATTTTCCTCCCCGTTCTGCGAGTTATAATAGGCTGCGCGGTAGAGGAACAATACAATATCGGCGTCCTGTTCGATAGAACCGGAATCACGCAGGTCGGAAAGCTGCGGCCTGTGATCAGAACGCCCCGCGGTTTTTTCTGCCGCACGGGAAAGCTGCGACAAAGCAATCACCGGCACATTCAGTTCCTTGGCCATGATTTTCAGGTTTCGGGTAATATCACTGATCTCCTGCACGCGGCTTTCGGTGCGCTTGGCGCTCTGCATCAGCTGCAGGTAATCAATGATCACCAATCCAATCTTATCCTTCTTGGGGTCTTGATTGATGGTACGGATCTTCGCTTTAATTTCCGGTACCGAGATACCGGAAGTATCGTCCATATAGATTGGCGCGTTGTACAAAAGTGAAGTAGCCTGCGCAAAGTCATTCCAGTCCGAATTGTTCAGTCGTCCGGTACGGAATGCCTGACTATCGATATTCGCTGTACTGGAAAGGATTCGATCCGTCAGCTGTTCGCAGGTCATTTCCAAACTAAAAATGATAGTCGGCACTTTCTGTTGACGGGCCACATTGGTGGCAATATTCAAGGCAAAACTGGTTTTGCCCATACCGGGACGAGCCGCCAAAATAATCAAGTCGGAACGGCCAAGGCCCGTCAAAACCGTATCCAGATAGTTAAACCCGGTCGGAATACCCGCAAATTTATCTCGGTCTGCACCGCTGAGTTTCTGCATTGTGTCAATGACTTCCAGAATGGATTCTCGAATGGTCTTGACACCAGACTTATCTTTCCCGCTGCGAATATCATAGATTTTTTGCTCGGCAGATTCCAGCAGCAGATCAGCATCCTCGCCGCTGGCTGTCTCACTCAAGATACTGCGAGCCGCTTCGATCAGCCGACGGGCCTGATACTTTTCTTTGACAATCTTGAAGTAAGAATCCACATTGGAAATTGCCGGCACTGTTTCCGCAATGTGGGTAATGTAAATTTTGGCATCGTCCGCGCTAGCAAATGTACCACCATTTGCCAAAGCGTTAACCAGCGTGATGATGTCGACTGCTTCGCTCTCGGTATAGAGGGTACGCATCGTTTCATACACAGCACGGTTTTGGTCCGAATAGAACATCTCGGGTTCCATATCGGTAATGAGACGGTTAAGAATCGTCTCATCCATCAGCGCAGCACCTAAGATGCTCTGCTCTGCCTGCATATTGTAGGGCATCTGGATGCCCAGACTCGTAAGGCTTAGTTCTTCATTGCGCGGCATATCGGGCATCCCCCCTTGTCATGTAAAGCAAGTTTGCTTTACAGCTCTTCAACCTTAACTTTGAAAGACGCGGCTACACCTGCATACAGGCGCACCGTTGCGTCATAGCTGCCGAATTCCTTGATTGCGGAAGGCAGTTCCACCTTTTTCTTATCAATCTCTGTACCGGTCAGTTTGGTAAGCAATTCTGCCACTTCCTTACCGGTCACTTTGCCGTACAGCTTGCCGGAGGCGCCACCTTTGATTTTGGTAGTCACCGTTTGCCCCTGAATCTTGGCCGCCAAGGCTTCGGCGGCAGCCCGGGCTTCCGCCTCGTGGTGGGCTTTTGCCTCGCTCTTGGTACGCGCCTGATTCAAAGCCGCTGCATCCGCAGGGGCAGCAAGGCCGCGGGGGAACAAAAAGTTACGGGCGTACCCGTCCGACACTTCGTGGATTTCATCCTTCTTGCCAATCGTTTTCACATCTTGCTTGAGAATGATTTTCATATCATTTCCCTCCAATTCTCATATAGTTATCGCACCGCCGCCGTTTCAGAAACTTGCGACGCACGATAAATGTCGATCTGTTCGCGGATCTTTCGTTCCGCTTCCTGTAACGTGCAATCTTGCAGCTGCGCACCAGCCATCATCAGATGACCGCCTCCGCCCAAGGGTTCCAAAATCACTTGGACGTTCAGCGCTCCCATGCTGCGGGCCGAAATATTGACTCCACCGTTTTTAGCCACAGCCACAAAGCTGGCATCTACACCATTGATCGTCAACAGATCGTTGGCAGCCATCGGCAGAACTACGTTCATGCCGGCCTCCAACTCCTCCGAAAGCGCAATGGCACAGCCCTTGTATATGTAGGCACTCTCCACAATGTGGGCTCTAGCCTCATATTCTTCCTTCGAAGTATTGAACAGCAGTTTTGTTTCCGCCGTCTGAGCTCCTCGGCTGCGCAACCACGCCGCCGCCTCAAAGGTACGTACCCCCACATGCAAAGCAAAGCTTCTGGTATCCAACATAATACCTGCCAGTAACGCTTGTGCCTCCAAAGGCGTAATATTGCCTTCTTTGGGCAAGAACTGCAGTAGCTCGCACACCAGCTCACTAGCACTGGACGCATAGGGCTCATGATACAAAAGCAGCGGTCGGTCGATATGGCCCACTGCCATACGATGATGGTCAATGACCACGACCCGTTTGCATTTTTCAAAAATTTTCTGACTTTCCAGCAGACGCTTCTGATAGGTATCCACCACAATCAACAAGGTATTGGGGGTGATCACATCCAGCGTTTGGTCTGGGGCAATGAAATCCCGCCCACATCCGGCATCCAAAAACACTTTCAGCAAGGGGCCGGCCAATGTAGCATCGCTGTTAATGGCGATCACTGCGGGGACACCGCACATTTTGCAGATCCGCAAAGCGCCGATAGCCGATCCCACTGCGTCCAGATCGCTCATTCGGTGCCCCATCACAATCACGCTGTCGCTCTTTTTAATGAGGTCACACAGCGCATTCGAGATAATGCGGCTGCGCACATGGCTGCGCTTTTCCACACCATGGGAAATGCCACCGTAAAATTCAAAACCATCCACTGTTTTGACCGCAGCTTGATCTCCGCCACGTCCCAGCGCAATGTCGATACTCTCCCGCGCCATCTGATGGCATTCCTGCAAGGTTTTGCCGCCATGGCCCACACCGATGGAAAGGGTCGTAAGTCCCCCCGGGTGCAGCGCACGCACTTGGTCCAGAATATCGAAACGTTCTTCCAGCATCCAACGCACATCCCGTTCTTCCACCACCGCAATATAGCGGCTGTTGGAAACTCGGCGCAAGAAGCCGGTGCTTCGTGCGATATACTGTTCCAATAAACTGTTGATAGCCTCCAGTTCCTTGGCCTGCTCACTATCCTTCATATCATCGAACAGCTCATCATAACTGTCGATAACGATAATCAAACAGGCCGGACGGCTTTCGGTGTACTCTTCCAGTGTATTCTTATAGAATGTGTCGTCCACCAAATAGACGATGCTGGCACCTCGGCTACCCTTGGCAGCTCCCGCATAAGCAGTAAACCGCCGCTCCCCCACGGTCAAATCTTGTCCATGAGGTCGGGAGCAAACCGCAAGATTAAGTTCCGGGAACACCCGCTCTACCGGGCGCGTTACCACATCGCTGCCGTCCAGAACCTTTTCTCGGAAGACTGCATTGTACCACAGAATCCGGCCATCCGCAACCAACATGGTGGGGATGGGCAGCCCCGCCAAACTGTACTGAATCCGACTATTGTCAAAATCGGTACTGCACAGCTGCGCCGCCACGTAGGAGCGTAATTTACGGCGCATATACCACAGCACACACAGCGCGATCACCACCACAATCAACGGCGCAATCAGCCATTGCGGTGAAACCAACGCTACCGGTACGATCATGGCAACAAGTGCAACCAACAGTAACAGAAGTATTGCGGCTGCATCCAGGCCATCTTTGTGTTTCATGGTTACGTCCTCGCATTCCCGCCGGACGGGCGTTTTCTCAAACTTCCAGCAAAATGGGCAAAATCATGGGACTGCGCTTGGTACGCCGGTAAATATAACTGGACAAAGCTTCCCTCACGCGTGCCTTTACACTAGCCCAATCATGCATATTGTCGCTCAGACTGCGGTCCAGCACCATTTCCACTTGCATGCGCAGACCATCCATCAGCTCTTCACTCTCTCGCACGTAGACAAAACCGCGGCTTACAATATCCGGTCCCGAAAGGACTTGCCCATTCGAACCATCCACGGCTGCCGTAACAATGATAATACCGTCCTCCGACAAATGATGCC
This sequence comes from uncultured Subdoligranulum sp., assembly GCF_937890665.1. The sequence goes on along the minus strand of NZ_CALADU010000097.1, from coordinate 6,611 downwards.
GGTCACGCAGCACAACATTGCCCACATCGCCTACGCCATAGCCATCCACCATGACAGCCCCTGCCGTGACCGTATTCTCCACCGTCATTCCATCGGCGGAAAGACGGATATTCTGACCATTTTCGGCAATATAAATATTCTGCTTGGGAATATATCCCAGATGCTCAGCAGTTTCAGCATGGCGTTTCAGTTGTTTGAACTCGCCGTGCACCGGCAGGAAATACTGCGGATGTGCCAGTGTGAGAATCAGCTTTTGCTCTTCCTGACAAGCATGGCCAGACACATGGGTGTCGTACATATTCTCATAAATTACTTCGGCGCCAAGGCTCAACAGCCCATTAACCACCTTCGTCACAGTCTTTTCGTTGCCGGGAATGGGACGCGCCGAAATAATAATGAAGTCGTTGGGGCCCACCTTCACTTGGCGATGGCTGGCCTGTGCCATGCGGGACAATGCCGAGAGCGGCTCTCCCTGACTGCCGGTGGTGATCAACACCACCTTTTCAGGCGGGTACTTATTGATCTCATCGATATCGATCAATACATTATCGGGAGCATGCAGATACCCCAGTTCGCGAGCCATTTCTGTATTCGAAACCATGCTGCGCCCGCTGACAGCCACCTTGCGTCCCGATTCGATCGCCAGTTCAATAATTTGCTGTACACGGTAAATGTTGGAGGCAAAGGTTGCCACGATGATTCGCCGGTTCCCCGCACGCGCGAACAAGCGGCGAACTCCTTCCGCCACCGTCTGTTCCGTAGCTGTAAAACCGGGCCGTTCCGCGTTGGTAGAATCAGAAAGCAGCGCCAAAACACCTTTGCGACCATATTCCGCAATGGTGGAAAGATCCGTCACCGCATCCCCGGAAAGCGGAGTATAATCCACTTTAAAGTCGCCCGTATGAATTACGATACCTGCCGGGCACTCGATGGCAAAGGCCAGCGCATCGGGGATAGAATGGTTTACATGGATAGGTTCCACCGTAAAGCATCCCAATTTCACCTTTTGCCGGGGACGAATCTCATGGAAAACAGCGCTGGACGCCAGACCATGTTCTTCCAGCTTATTTTTAATCAGGCCGATGGTCAGCCGCGCCGCATAGATCGGCACATTGAATTTCTTCAACAAATACGGCAAGCTGCCGATATGATCCTCGTGTCCATGGGTAATAAACAGTCCCTTGATGCGGTCTTTATTCTCCAGCACGTAGGTGAAATCCGGAATTACCAAATCCACGCCAAACATGTCCGCGTCGGGGAATGCCAGACCACAGTCCTCCAAAATCATATCACCCTGACACTCATAGAGGGTGATGTTTTTACCTACTTCTCCCAAGCCCCCCAACGGGCAGATATGCATGGGGATTGCCGGCGTCATCTCATAACTGCGCGGCTGTTTGGACTTACGGCTGCGGCGCGGCTGTTTGCCGTTCTCTGCATTTCCGGCCACCTGACGACGGGGACGCGGAGCCGGCACGCTCTGTGCTGCCACGCTCTGCTCCGCAGCCGCTGTCGGCCGCGACGTGCGGCGGCGCGCCTTGCGAGGAGCCGCACCTTCCGCCTGTACATTTTTTTCTCCACGAGGCGCACGGCGGGTCGCCGGTGCCTGTCCGTTAGACTTGTTTTTGCGTTTGGGCTTAATTTCTTCCATGAAAACCTCCGAACTATACTTGACAGGAGCAGCTTGCATCCAACGCACAGACTGTCGTCCCATCGGCATCTATTGCACTATGTAAGTAAGCGAAAAAGCAGCACACTTTTTCTTGGTTTTGAGCGCGAAAAGCCCGCCTGAAAAGGCGCGGCCGGGCTCATTCAAATACACAATACGGCAGTTATTATTTATTATAAACGCATTCCCTAAACTTGTCAAACTTGCCAGACACGCCAAAACTGGGTATAATTCCTAGTACAATGAGTATAGTCATCTACAGGAGATTTATATGAAACGCATTGAGATTTATACAGACGGCGCTTGCAGTGGCAACCCCGGACCGGGCGGTTGGGGCGCCATTCTGCGCTTTCGCGGACAAGAAAAAGTATATGAGAAAGAGTTGTCCGGCGGCGAGGCGCAAACCACCAACAACCGCATGGAAATGACCGCACTGCTGGAAGCGCTGCGCCAATTAAAAGAGCCCTGTGCCATCGATTTATACAGTGATAGTCAATATGTAATCCACGCCCTAGAAAAGGGTTGGGCCCGGGGCTGGCGTGCCCGCGGTTGGAAAAAGGCGGACAAGTCCCCTGCTCTCAATGCCGATCTCTGGGCTCCGTTACTGGCAGAGAGTGAAAAACACCAAATCACCTATCATTGGCTCAAAGGTCATGCCGGCCACCCGGAGAACGAGCGTTGTGACCGTATGGCCGTGGAGCAGAGCAAGAAATACGGCGGCAAGCCTAACAGAGATAAGGAGGACCCGATGGAAGGTTTTAACACCTTTGAGAAGCAAGACAAGATCTTGGTGGGCATGAGCGGCGGCGTAGATTCCAGCGTCGCGGTACGCATTTTACAAGAACAGGGGTTTGCGGTACAGGGCGCGGTGATTCGTTTTTCTCCCGCTCATGACGGCGCGGTAACCGCCGCACAGGAAACTGCCTCTACGCTGCAGATTCCCTTGCACGTCATTGATGCTGCACAAGCCTTTGAAGAAAACGTAATCCTTCCATTTTGTCAGAATTACTGTGCAGGACGCACGCCCAACCCGTGTATCTTCTGCAACCCACTGGTGAAATTTCGATTGCTTTCCGAGAAGGCCGCCGAATTGGGCTGCCGTTTTATCGCCACAGGTCATTATGCCCGTGTGGAAACAGACAGCAACGGCATCAGCCGGATCGCTGTGCCGGCCAGCGCCGCACGAGATCAAAGCTATATGCTTTATCGGTTGCCGCAAGAGATCCTACGCAAATTGGTATTGCCTTTGGGCGAATTTGAAAAGGACGACATCCGAGAAATGGCACGAGAGCTTCAGCTTTCCTGTGCAGATGCTCCTGACTCCATGGAAATCTGCTTTATTCCCGACGGCGATTACTCGGCCTATATTCGCGCCCGTGGGTTCACTCCCAAGTCCGGTCGTTTTCTTGGTCCCGATGGGAAAGATTTCGGCCCTCACGCCGGTGTAGATCACTATACGGTTGGACAGCGCAAAGGCCTTGGCATTGCCGCAGGACGGCCGCTCTTCGTCAAAGCGATCCTCCCCAACGGGGATATTCAACTCGCCGAAACTGGTCAGGAATACAGCACACACCTTACCTTGACCGATCCGGCAACACCAGACGGACAGCCCTTATCCGCCGGTGAGTATCTCGTCAAGATTCGCAGTGCCGCAAAGCCCGTCCCCTGCCTCTATACGGAAGACGGCGAAGTTGCATTCCCGGAGCCGGTTCGTGCTCCAGCACCTGGGCAAAGCGCTGTTTTTTACCGCGATGGCCTCGTGTACGGCGGTGGCATTATTGATACCACTTGGTAATGAGACAAACAAAAATACCGCTTTGCTTTATTGAGCAAAGCGGTATTTTGCTATGATTTAGTGCTTTTTGAAAAACGGTGTAAAATCAAAGGTGGCAAAGTAGTCCTCCGGCGTTTCGGCGCGGCGGATCAGCTGATGGCTTCCATCCAATTTCAGCAAAACTTCTGCACTGCGAAGTTTTCCGTTGTAATTGTACCCCATCGAGAATCCGTGGGCACCGGTGTCATGGATAAAGAGGATATCTCCTTTCTGAATTTCCGGCAGCATCCGATCAATCGCAAACTTATCGTTATTTTCACACAGTCCACCGGTCACATCATATTTGTGGTCGCAGGGATCCTTTTCTTTGCCCAACACCGTGATATGATGATACGCACCATACATCGCGGGACGCATCAGGTTTGCGGCACAAGCATCTACTCCGATGTACTCTTTATAGATATGCTTTTCATGCAGTACCGTCGTGACCAGACCCCCATAAGGTGCAAGCATATAGCGGCCCATCTCGGTAAACAGTGCCACATCCCCCATTCCGGCCGGCACAAGGATCTCCTCGAACTGCTTGCGTACACCTTCGCCGATTTTGGCAATGTCATTGCTGCGCTGATCCGGTCGATAGGCAATACCTACACCACCCGAAAGATTGATGAATTTGATTTTCGCACCGGTACGTTCGTGCAGCCGAACCGCAAGGCGGAACAAAATCCCCGCCAACTTGGGATAGTACTCGTCGGTAACCGTGTTGCTTGCCAAGAAAGCATGGATACCAAACTCTTCAGCTCCCAGCTGCATCAATTTGGTATACGCCTCCGCCATCTGGTCTTCGCTCATGCCATATTTGGCATCGCCGGGGTTATCCATGATGCCGTTGCCCAAATCGAATACGCCACCCGGATTGTACCGGCAGCAGACGGTCTTGGGGATACCGGCGACCTCTTTCAAGAACTCTACATGGGTCAGGTCATCCAGATTAATATAAGCGCCTAACTCATATGCTTTCTGCATATCCTGTGCCGGCGTATCATTGGAGGAGAACATGATATCGCTGCCTGTAAAACCACAGGCTTCGCTCATCAGCAGTTCGGTGTAGCTGGAGCAGTCCACACCGCAGCCTTCCTCCTGTAAGATCTTCAAGATATACGGGTTGGGCGTTGCCTTCACGGCAAAGTATTCCTTAAACCCTTTGTTCCAAGAGAACGCCTCATTCACACGGCGGGCATTTTCACGAATTCCTTTTTCGTCATACAGATGAAACGGCGTCGGCACATCTGCAGCGATAGCCTTTGCCTGTTCCAGTGTGATAAACGGCAGTTTCTGCGGCATATTCTCATTTCCTTTCCCATCATGCATAATGGCCCTATTATAAACCGATTTGCCTTTTTCGGCAAGCGTCTGCGAGAATTTATACAACCTTCATGCAAGAGATTCGTTGCTTTCCACCTCTTTGCTCTGCAGACGCAGTTTTGCTGCCAACAACCGATTGTCCAAATGGCGACAGGTCCACAAATAAGCCGGATACAAAAACAGACAGGCAGCAATCCACGCGGCAGGGTTTGCCAACTCGGCGCCGAAGTATCCCAGCAGCGGTACCAACACAATCGCAACCGCCGTACGTGCCACCATTTCCGCCACACCGGCCAGCATAGCTAAGGTCGAGAAACCCAACCCTTGGATACTGTACCGCCAGACAATCAACGCCCCCAGCGGGATAAAGAAGACGCTGTTCCAGAACAGGTACTCTTGCCCCATCCGGACAATCTCCACCTCGGTGGTGGTGTCCAAGAACAAGCCCATGATCGTAACATCGGCAAAGTGCAGAATGATCAGCGAAGCAATGGCATAGATGCAGGCAATCAACAGCGCACTATGCACACCTTTACGAACCCGATCCATCCTAGCTGCGCCAAGGTTTTGTCCCGCATAGGTGGCCATCGCCGTTCCAACGATTTCCAGCGGGACCGTAAGCAGGTTCATCGTCTTGCTGGCTGCCGTAACGGCTGCCACCGCGGTACTGCCCAGCACGTTTACCGCCCACTGTACAATGACACTGCCAATGGCCGTGATACTGCATTGCAGCCCCATCGGGAACCCAATGCCCAACAGCCGAAGGCAGGCACGTTTCGAAATACGTGCTTCCCCCTTTTGCATCTTTAAAATTTCAAACTTCCGGCACAGATAAACAAAACTAAAAACACCAGAAATCGCTTGAGAAATGTCGGTGGCCAAAGCCGCCCCCAAAATGCCCATATTCAGCGGGATCACAAATAAAAGGTCCAGCCCGATGTTCAAGACACTGGTCAAAATCAGAAAATACAGGGGCGTTTTGCTATCCCCCAAAGCCCTCATGATGCCCGCCACCATGTTGTACAAGAAAATAAACGGAATTCCCGCGAAGATCCAGCCAATATAGATGACTGCACCGTCCAAAATATCTGCGGGTGTTTGCATAAGAACCAGCAAAGGCCTCGTCAGGGTGACGGTAAGTACCGTCAGGATCACGCTGCCACCCAGACAAAGCCATGCAGCATTGGCCACATGCCGACGGAGATCGTGGTCATCATGTGCACCAAACAACTGTGCAATGGGGATGGCAAATCCATTGCATACGCCAATGACGAACCCCAAAATCAAATAATTGATTGAACCGGTGGACCCCACCGATGCCAATGCACTGACACCGCAATAGCGTCCTACGATAATGGTATCCGCCAAAGCATAAAACTGCTGAAACAAGTTTCCCAATACCAATGGCACCGTAAACAGCAAAATCACTTTGAGCGGACTACCGCTTGTCAAATCCTTTGTCATATCCCATTACCCCTGCTGATAAATTGCGGTTTTCCCGTTTCCGCGCTTGGTATTATAGCACGGCCTTCCAAAAAAGCAAGAACTTTTGCAACCGCCACGGACACAACAAAAAAGACCTGCCAAATGGCAGGTCTTTTTGGCAGGGGTAGAAGGATTCGAACCCTCGGCACGCGGTTTTGGAGACCGCTGCTCTACCAACTGAGCTATGCCCCTATATAAAACGCCCACAGTGCGAAGTACGCTGTGGGCGTCGCGCTGGAGCTGCTAAGCAGATTTGAACTGCTGACCTCATCCTTACCAAGGATGCGCTCTACCAACTGAGCTATAGCAGCAAATGGC
>NZ_CALADU010000096.1 GCF_937890665.1 uncultured Subdoligranulum sp. | reverse complement strand
TTTTTTTACACTCCCCGGCAGAGCCGGGGGGTGTCTTTGCGCTAAAGCTAACAAACCAAAACACGCCCCCTCCCGGGCATTTCCGCCGGGAAGGGGCGTGCTTGCGTGTTACGGCGTCCGCGCCGTTACAATTCGTTGATGGTATCGGTGATCGCCATGTTCCGCATACGTTTGGCAGGACCATGGACTGCAGCGATACAGGAAAACACGACCAGCAAAATTATGATTCCGATCGTGCCAAATGGGATGTTCCAGCCACCGCCAAAATGCGTTATGATCACTTTAATATAAATCCAATAATGGAATAACAGCCCCAATGCAATTCCGGTAACGGTTCCACAAACGGCGTAGGTGGCCGCTTCCGCGGTTATCATCTTTGTGACCTGTTGACTGCCCATTCCCACAGCACGCATTACCCCATATTGCTTGATCCTTGCGGATACGCTCATGGAAATGCTGTTCATAATATTCAACACGGTTATTAAGGAAATAATCGCCAGAAAACCGTATGCGGCAATACGGAATACCCAATAAGAGCCATTGGTTTCGCTGTTGGATTCCCGGTTATCTGACACAACATTTCCCGCTGCCAAATCATAGATTTCCCTTACGGCTGCTTCGGGCGCATCTTTTTGCAGTACGACCCCCAACGTAACAAATCCGTTGTCTCCTGTCAGGCGGGTAAATGTTTCTTCAGAACATACCACGGTTGCTGCATCGCTGACACTTCCAATGCCTTCCGATGTGACGCAAGCGATCTCAACCTCTTGATCTCCGATTTTGACTTTATCTCCCACACTCAGGCGATTGCTTTGATTATATACCGCCATCGCATAGTTCCCGTCTCCATACACCTTCTCTATATCGCCGCTTACTACCGAATTTTTGAACTTATCGAGCAGCTGCTCATCATGGGAGAACAGATCAATGGTCGTCTCGTTGCCGTTTACTTCCGCGGGATACGCTGCATATAACCCAAAGCCAAAAACCCAGTCCACACCTTCTACCTGCTCGATCGCGTTCAAAAGGTCCCTGTCTATGGAATTCGTGTCATTTTCACTTGCAATCGTAATATCTGGCGTAAATTCGCTTACTACGGATGGAAGCAGCTTATTGACCACATCAAGGCAGGCGGAAAATGTCAAGAACAATATGATCGTAAGGGCAAAGGAGCCTGTCATCAGGAACAGGTTTTTCTTCCTTCTTGTTGCATGGCTGATTCCAAGAGATGTTTCCATCCTGAAAAGTTTTGTATTGGCTGCATGGACGATTTTTTGGGCTTCCTCTGTATTTCCGGTTACTGCCGCTGCCGGAGAAACCTTTGCCGCCTGTTTCGCGGGGGAATTCGCAGCAATCAAAACAGTAATGATACCGACCAATGCTCCGCAGAGGATGCCCGCCGGACTCACTGCAAAAAGCGGCATATCCGCCAATTCTCCTTTTACAAAGAACCGCAGGATCGCGCAGCATATCCAGCACATCACCGTACCGAGCGCACACCCGATCGGGATCGCTGACTTGCACCAGTTCAGCGCCTCAAGCCTGACATAATTTGCGATCTGCTGTTTGCTTGCGCCTATACAACGCAGCATACCAAAAAAACTTGTCCGCTGCGCCACATTGCTGTTCATGCAGCCTGAGATCATCAACACGCCTGCCGCCAGTATGATGGCTATACAAACGGCTGCGAGCGGATACAGCCCATTAAAGGTCTCGCTGCTGCTGGCCCCCAGAAGGCCCAGAACCGCTGTATTCTCACGAACATTTTCATCCGCAAGATGATACTGCTCTTTCAGATCAGCGATTCTCTCCTTCAATCCGGTCTCTTTGGAAAAACGGATATAAAACTGCGAAACTGTGTTGGCCTCATTTTTGCTGCTGATTTCATCAAAGGCCGTTCGGTTTATATACACACAGCATCCCTGGATCATATTATTGAACTCTATATCATCTTCATAAAATCCAGAAATGGTATATGCAAAATCTCCGGCAGGCGAATGGAGAACGACCTGATCGCCAATGTTGACACCAAAAAGTTCTTTTGCCTCTGCGCTTAAAGCAACTTCGCTTTCCGTCTGTGGATAAGAACCGTCGGCCGGGTACTTCCTAATGTCTGTAAGGTATGCTTCCTCGGCACCATAGATAACCACATTTTTATCGCCCACATAATACCCTTGATCCGCATTTTCGTTTATCTCGCTGTACCATGAAGAATAGGCGACATCAGAACGTTTTATGATTTCCTCTATTTCATTTTCCGGCAGATTTTGCAGGGCAATGTGCCAATCCCCATGATTTCTGCGCATTGCTGTCAATTCGGATTGGGCCCACATCTCCGCCATCGAAAGGATGGAAGTCACCAGAAACACCGCCAGAACAATACAGATCCTTGTCATGCGGTTCTGGCGGCGGTGTACCTTGGCAT
>NZ_CALADU010000095.1 GCF_937890665.1 uncultured Subdoligranulum sp. | reverse complement strand
CGGTCAGCAGGATGCTCTTGGTCCACTCCAGGTTGTTGATGTTGAACTGGCCCACCGCATAGTGGCCATCGCGTGCTTTCAGCAGCATATTGGTAGCATTTACCAGCATATCACATACCTCCACATGATGTTTGTTGGAAAGGGCACACCGACCCCCGGTGTGCCGTTAGTTTCATTATACCCTGACTTTGACAAAAAAGCAACAACATTTTTCGCCACGGGATATGTACTTTTGCACCATATTTTGGCAGAAGATGCCGACAGGAAAGATTTTGTAAATTTCGCGGGAAATTCCGGTAATTTTGTGGTTGGATTTCAGAGCTTTGCCTACTTGACACAAAAGGTTATCCACCCTGTTATAGGGAAAACTTTTCCACCGCTTGTGCAAAACTCCGGTGCCAAATGGTGGAAAACAGAATGGGAACGCGGCTTTTCCACACTTTCAACAGAGTTTTCCACAATGGGAAAACTGTTCCCCCTCTACAATCTGTATAAAGGATGGTGCAGCGTCAATTTTGAAAAGCGGTTTGCACTTTTGACGCATCCGAAGGCGGAAAGGCGGCAAAAGGCAGGCACGGTACGACAAAAACCGCAAAAAAGGATGACAAAGAGGCGGGAATTGTGCTATACTGATATCTGTATAATCAGCGTTTAGAATCTGAAAGAACAAGGCCGGAAAGGGCAAGCTCTTTCCGCAGGAGGTATGGGATGGAAAAGACGGGTCGTGTACAGGCACAGCAGCACCCCGAAACATTGGTCTGGGGCAAAAACCCGGTGACCGAATTGCTCAAAAGCGGGGATGCAGTGGATACTGTGTATCTGGCCGATTCTCTGCCGCAGGCAGTGGCGGGGTACTATACGGCATTGGCCAAGCAGAGCGGTGCGGTGGTCAAGCGAGTGCCCGGCAATAAATTGCAAAAACTATGTGCAACGGCGGATCACCAAGGGGTAGCTGCCCGTGCTGCCGAGGTACACTATGCCTCGTTGGAAGATCTTTTTGCTGCGGCCGCGGCAAAAAGCGAAGCGCCGTTTTTTGTGCTTTGCGACGGGGTGGAGGATCCCCACAATCTGGGGGCAATCATCCGTTCGGCCTATCTGTGCGGTGCCCATGGCGTAGTGATCCCGAAGCGGGGCGGCGTAGGGGTGACCGGCACAGTCATGAAGGCCAGCGCCGGTGCGGCTGCCCGTCTGCCGGTGGCGCGGGTTACCAATCTGGCACAGGCCATCCGTACGATCAAGGAACACAATGTTTTTGTCTATTGTGCGGATTTGGGCGGTGCGCCTCTCTCTCGTACGGACCTGTCCGGCCCGGTGGCACTGGTGCTGGGCAGTGAGGGCGGCGGCCCCGGGGCGTTGACCCGCAAGCTGTGCGATGCCGCCGTGACGCTGGAGATGGCGCCCGGACAAGCCACCGGCGTGGACAGCTATAACGTCAGTGTGGCGGCGGGAATCCTCTGTTACGACGTACTGCGCCGCCGCAGCGGAAAGTGAATTTCACCTTTTTGGTAAGGGGAGCAATCAAACATGCCAAGCAAACGTACCAATGACTCTGTAGATCGTATTTTACAGGATCTCAACCAACAGCAGACGGCGGCCGGTGTGCGGGATACCGTGACCGACCATCAGGTGGATGAGATTCTGCGCAGTGTGGGTATTTCCACCACGCCGCTGCATGGTACGCCGGAGCAAGACCATCGCATTGCCTTCTCCGGACTGGACGATCTGGACGGGTTCGATATGCTGTCTAACAGTGCGCCCGCCCCGCAGCCCCAGACCCAACGGCCGGCAACACCGCGTCCCGCGGCGCAGGCTCCGGTGCAGCAAGCGCCTCGTGAGGCGGTTCGCCAACCCGCTGCCCAGCCGACCCAGAAACCGGTACAAAAGCCTGTCCAGTCGGCGCCGTCTGATGCGCGGCCGGTACGGTCGGTGGAGCCGTTGGTATCGGCGCCGCAGGAACGGTCCAAGACGGATACGGGGACGCTAGGCGATACCACCCGAACGGGGATCATCAAAGGGTTTCTGCTCAAAATGGCGCCGGATGCCGATGTGGCAGACACCGACGCGTTGAATCAGGGTAAAAATCAATTCCAAAAGTTTTTCCGGGATTCGGTTGCAGTTGTGCCCGATGCCAACGGAAAAATCCGGGAACCCGGCAAAAAGAAGCGGGGCCTGTTTGGCCTGAAATCCGCAGAGGACACCGATGAATTCGTGCCCATCAATGTATCATTGGGGGGCGGGGGACAGAGCGAAGAGCGGCGGCAGGAACCGGACCCGCAGGAAGAATACTTCCCGGATCGTGAACCGGAAATGCCTGCAGCGCAGCCTGCCAAAAAGCGGGGCTTTTTGGGCGGACTGTTTGGCGGCCGTGACTCCAACACCGAGGAAATTGTGATTCCCGAAGCACGGCAGGAAGAACCGCCTGCTGTCTATCATGCTGCCCAGCAACCGGAAGAACCGCAGGGCGGCGATACGGTGGAAAATGTCTGGCACAGCAAGTATACCCGGGTGCCTGCGGCCCCGGCCGCCCCGGCGGCTCCCTATCCGGAGCAGCCCGCACCGCAGTCGACCTATTCGGCGACCAAGGACCTTAGCGCCACCGGCACGATCTATCGCAAAAAGCGCAATACCGTTGAGTTTACACCGGGGCAGAAGATCCGCACAGCGCCGCCGGCGCAAGCAATGCCGGAACCGCCGGTGGGCGAGCCAGTAGGGGAACCGATTCATCTGCCCAGCCAGCCGTCGGCACGTACCGGCTTTACCATGCAGCTGGGGGCTTTGGATGCAGCGCCGCTGGACAGTACGCAAGACTTTATGAAAGCTTATAGTGCAGTACGGCCGCAGCGCAGCACCGCATCCCAGCCCACTCAATCGGTACAGCCGCTGACAACACAGCCATCTGCAGCGCAGCCGCCGGTTTCTGCGTCGGAGCCGGCTTCGACGACGAAGCCCGGGCTGGACCCCAATGCGGATACGCAGGTGGTCGGCTTGCCTTCCGAGGAAAGCCTTTTTGCCCGTCGGGAGCCCGATGAGGTAGATGCCTTGGTGGACACCCTCACCGGCAAGATCCGTCTGACGCCGGAAGCGCCGGCCCACAGCGGGTTTACACAGGACCTTGGTGTCGGCATGCAGCAAGCACCGGCCCATTCCGGCTTTACGCAGGACTTGGGGGGCGGTGCAGATCCCTCCACCGGGTTTACACAGGACTTGGGGGCCGAGGCGGCAGAGCCGGCTACGGCTTCCTTTGTAAAGGATATTGCACAGGCCATCAATACCGGTGCGGTGCTATCCGAAACAGAGCGGTTTGATACCGCGGCGGCACGGCTCACCGAGTCGCTGCAGGAGGAGGCAGAAGCTTCCGAAACGAGAAACCGGCGGCGCAGCCGCCGTGGTAAGGGCCGGATGCGGTTTGGCGGCGAAGCTGCCGATGAACAGGCGGATAGCGCTGCCCAACCTTTTGAAACGGCGGAAATCCCGCCGGTACGGCACCATGACTATGAACGGGCCGAAGACGCCCCGCAGGTGCGCCGGGAATTGAGCCAGCAGGTTTTGTACTATACCACAGCCTCGCTGGTTACCGGTGCCATTGCAGCGGTATTGTTGATTTTGGGCCTGATGGCAGCGGCAATGCCGGTATTGCCCGGACCCTTGGCGGATTCGTCGGTATATGCCGCGGTGGATTTGGTGCTGTTGTTGGTGGCCGGCGGTTTGTGCTGGCGCACCGTGGTCAGCGGTATGATCGGTTTGGCCAAGCGCCCCACACCGGATAGTTTGGCTGTGCTGCCTCTGCTGGGGGCGGTTATCCAGTGCCTTGTGGTGCTGGCGACCAAAAACGACTTGACGGATGGTATGCTGCTGGCGGGGCCGGCGGTGCTGGTGCTCTGCCTCAATACCATCGGCAAGCGGGTCAATGCTTCTACCGTACAGGATAATTTCCGCCTTGTCAGTGCCAAGGTGGACCACTCGGTGGCTTACCGTCTGCGGGATGCCGGGGCACTGCGGGCTGTCACCAAAGGACTGGCAGAACCGCACCCCAATGTGCTGGTCAATCGTCCTACACAGATTTTCCGCAGTTTTGTGACCAACAGTGCGGCAGCCGGTACCAGCGATAAAAATCAACAGCAGTTTGCGTGGCTGGCCGGTGTTTGCGCACTGGTGGCTATGCTCATCACGCTGATTCGTACCAAAGATCCCGCTGCGGCAGCTACGGTGCTGGCGGGAGTGCTCTGCCTCAGCGCACCGCTGGCCGGCACGCTTCTCTCGGCCTTGCCGGCCCGGATGATGCAGCGCAGTGCGGCACAGGTGGGGGCAGTGATCCCCGGTTGGCGAGATATCCGGCAGTTGGGCCGCATCAATGTGATTCAAGTCACCGCGCGAGACCTGTTCCCCGCGGGGTGTGTGACCTTGTCCGGCATCAAACCGGTCAAGCCGGAACACATCGATCTGGCCATTGTGTATGCCGCCTCCATTTTGGCGGAAGCCGGGCCTACCTTGCGCGAGGTATTCCTCGGCATGCTGGGAGAAAACCGCAACTTGCTGGCGCAGGTAGATGATCGGGAAACGGTCTACGGTAAAGGCTATGTGGGCTGGATCAACAAGCGCCGGGTGCTGGTGGGCAATCGTGCGCTCATGCAGGATTACGGCGTAAAGATTCCCAGCTTGGAATACGAGCAGCATCATACCGTTAACCAGCGCCGGGTCATCTATCTGGCGGTGTCCGGCAAGATGTTTGCCATGTTCCAAGTGGCTTACCAGCGGGATCCCGATACGGCCGTGGTGCTGGAAAGCCTGCGCCGCACGGGTCTGTCCCTTGTGGTGGATTGTGACGATTTCAACTGTGATGTCCAGTTGCTGGAAACGGCGTATAGCCTGCCCTCCGGCTCCGTAAAGGTACTCAACGCCGCAGAGCGTAAGACGCTGGACCCCGCAGTGGCTTGGCTGCCGGAAAGTGAGGGCAACATGCTGCATTTGGGCAGCTTTGCCAGCTTTGTGGGCGGTTTGGAAGCCGCTGCCGGTGCAGCGGAAAGTGAACACAAAGCCTCGATGTTCGTGTCGGGTGCGGTGTTGTTCGGTTGTGTACTGGGCGTGCTGTTGAGTTTGACCGGCGGCCTGACCACGCTGCCGTTGGCAGGGTTCGTGCTGTACCAAGTGGTGTGGTGCGTGCTGGCGATGATCTTCCCGCTGATTCAGCGGTATTGACACAAGAGAGTGCGGGCCCGTCCCGACGGGGCGGGCCGCGCGCTGTATTCGGGGCTTTCGCCCCATAACAGAAAGGGGCTTTGCCTGTGTACCGTGCGCGCGAAAAGCAGATGTCGATTTATGACTATTTGCCGCCCTATCACGGGGAATTGAGCGGCCGCAACCGCTGGGTCCTTTTGGCGGAAGCCATCGACTGGGACCGGTTTGAACAGTTTTACAGTGAATTGTTTGCGCCCGGCGGCAAGGCGGCTATTTCGGCCCGGATCGCGCTGGGCTGTCGGGTGATTCAACTGCACTACCGGGTTTCGGACCGGGAAGTGGTTTCGCTGGTCAAAGAAAGCCCCTATCTGCAATATTTTTTGGGATTGGAAACCTTCAGCGACGAGATGCCTTTTTCGGCGCGCACGGTAGCCCGGTTCCGCACGCGCATCCCCGATAAAGCGGTGCGTCCGGCGGTTCGGCTGCTGCGCAGTTTTCGCTGAAGCATAAACGAAGAAAGTATTTAGAGGTCTTATGGAAATTTTTATCGACGCGCTGCAGGACGCATGGATTGACAGCGTAAAAATGCTGCCCTTTTTGTATCTTGCCTACCTGCTGATTGAATGGCTGGAACGCCATCACGGCGCCCGTATTGAACAGGCACTGGCTGGCGGCGGCCGTTGGGGCTTTGTGCCCGGCGCACTGCTGGGCTGTGTTCCTCAGTGCGGGTTCAGTGCAGTGGCGTCCAACTTATATGCCAGCCGGGTCATTACGCCTGGCACGCTGCTGGCGGTATTCATTGCCACCAGCGATGAAGCGGTGCCGCTTCTGGCGGCTGAACCTTCCCAGTGGCCCAGTTTGATGGCACTGCTCGTATGCAAAGCGGTGTTCGGCATGGTGGGCGGCATCCTGCTGGATGTACCGCTGCGGCATGTGCTGCCCAAATCGCTCTACGGCGGCTATGCAGGCCATGCCGATGAAGTGGATTGCCACGAGGAACACGAAGAACACAGTGGTATTTGGTTGGCGGCACTCCGCCATACGGTGGAAATTTTTATCTTCATTTTGCTCTTCAGTCTGCTGATTGGTCTGGTATTTGGCTCGGTAGGGGAGACGGCGATCACCTCGGCGCTGGCCGGCATGGGGGTATTTCAGCCTATGCTGACGGCACTGGTGGGGTTGGTGCCCAACTGTGCCGCCAGCGTGCTGCTGGCCCAGCTCTATATCCAAGGGGCTATCTCTTTCGGCAGCTTGTTTGCCGGGCTGACGGCGGGCGCCGGTGTGGGATTGGCGGTGCTTTGGCGGGTCAATCCCAGCTGGAAACAAAACCTGCTCATGACGGGCCTTCTGTGGGCGGTCGGCGCGGTGGCCGGCATGCTGTTGCAGATGCTGCCCCTGTAAAATCCACCCTTCGGGGGACATTCAGGAGGAAACCGCAATGCAGTACACCATTGAAAATGAGATCCTGCGCCTGACAGTCGACACCCATGGTGCCGAGGCCGTCAGCGTCATCCACAAGCCTACCGGGGCAGAGCTGCTCTGGTGCGGCGATCCGTCGGTATGGGGGCGGCATGCACCGATTCTCTTCCCTTATACGGGAAAGCTGACCGATGGCAAGATGATTGCCAAAGGGGTGGAATATCAGGGCGGCCAGCATGGCTTTGCCCGCGATGTAGAGCATACGCTGACCGAGCAGACTGCCACCACGTTGGTGTTTGAACTGCATGCCAATGCCCAAACCCTGCCCAAATGGCCGTATGCGTTTGTGCTGCGCTCCACCTTTGCATTGGAGGGCGAGACGATTCACCATACCCTGTGCGTCGAAAACCCGGTGGAAGAACAGCTTCGTTTCGGCATCGGGTTCCACCCGGCCTTTGCGATTCCCTTCGATGACCGCCACACCACCGAGGATTATGAGATCCGGTTTGATGGCATCGAATCTCCGCTGTGCGTCAGCGCGCAGCCCCATGGTCTGCTCAGCGGCGATAGCTACTATCTGGCCCGCAATACTGAGGCCATTCCCTTGAACGATGATCTGTTTGACCATGACAGCCATTGTATGGTCAACCTGCGCAGCCCCCATGTCTCTTTGGTCGAGAAAGATACCGGCCGCAGCGTCATCTGCAACGTAGAAGGGTATCCCTATGTGCTGATCTGGTCGACCCCGAAAAAGCCGCTGCGCTTCGTCTGCATCGAGCCGTGGCACAGCCTGCCCGGAGAGGAAAACGGTCCGTTGGAATGGGAGCAGCGCCCCTGTGCCGCTTCGCTGAACCGTGGCGAGAGCTGGTCCACCACCTTGTCCACCACGTTTGTACACTGAGGGCCTTTTCTCCATGCAAAAAACTGCCGGCTTTTTTAAAACCTATCGCTGGCCACTGACCGGCGCGCTGTTGGGCGCGCTGGTTTTTGTGGCTTTGTACGGGGTACGGGTGCTGGATCCCACCTGTGTGGATTGGATTCTGAACAACGGCAGCCCCGATCCCTCCCAACATTATTTGGGATGGGTGTTTTTCCGCAACAGTGCGGTGCGGCTGCCGTATTTTGGCGCCAACTACGACGCGATCTACCCCTACCGCACCAGCATTCTATTTACCGATTCCATCCCGCTGCTGGCTTTACTGGCCAAGCTGTTCAGTCCGTTGCTGCCTGCACGGTTTCAGTACTTTGGCTGGTGGGGGCTGCTCTGCTATGCTTTGCAGGGCGGTCTTGCACAAGCTATTTTGGCACGCCTCGGTGGGATTCGCCCCGGCCAAACGGCCAAAGCGTGGGCCAGTGTGGCAGGGGCTGGGGTTCTGGTCTTTTTCCCGGCACTGACGATGCGGATGTTTGCCCACACGGCGCTGGCGGCCAACTGGTTGGTCTTGCTGGCGCTTTGGCTGTGGATTCGCAGCGATGCATTGCTGCCCACGACCGGTCGCGCCTGCTTGGCATGGGGGATCATGGGTGTCCTTTGCGCGGGAATCCATTTGTACTACCTGCCCATGGCGGGCATTGTGCTGGTTGGGTATGCTCTGCGCCGGGGTTTGCAAAAGCGCGGTGTAGCCGCCGTGCTTTTGCCCGTGCTGACCTTCTGTGCTGCCGCGTTGGCGGAACTGGTGGTGTTGGGGGCTTTTGCCGCCAATTTTGCGGGATATGCCAACGGCTATCTTAGCGGGGCCGACCTGTTGAATTTGGTAGTGCCGGGGCTGGCCGACAGTTGGGAACAGGACATTTACATGGGCTTGGGTGCTGTGCTGACGGTGGCGTTGGCGGTGCTCAGCGGTGTGTATTTTGCCGTGCAGCATCGCGGCCGGGCAGCAGCTTTTGCAAAACGCCATCGCAGTTGGCTGGTGGCCGGCGCTGTGATTTTGGTACTGGATGGCATTGCCGCTATGAGCAATACCGTTACGCTGGGCGGCCATTTGCTGGGCACCATTACGATCCCACAGGCCCTGATGGATGTCTGGTCGATGTTTTCTTCCTGCGCACGGCTGGCGTGGCTGGCCGGTATGCTGCTGGCGTTGCTGGCCGGCGGTGTGGTGCTGCGTGTGTGGGGCGGTCGGGCCGCTCTATTGCTGCTGGCTGCCTGCACGGTGGTGCAAGCCTATGACCAACGGGATGAACTGGGCCGTCGGTTTGCCAACTACCATCAGGCCGAAACCTATGCCGATCAATCCGAACTGACAGATCCGGGATGGGAGGCTTTGGCGGAAAGCGGCCAATTCCAGCATCTGGCTTTTGCTACCTTTGATTTTGGACACCCCGAGTTCTGGGATCTGGCGACCTTTGCGGCGGATCATGGTTGGACCTCCAACAGCTTTTATATGGGACATATGGACGGCAATCTGGCGTCGGTGACGCTGGTAGGGGAGATGAACAACCTTTCGGCCGATACTCTCTATGTATTCCTTGATGAGGATGAATTGGCCCGGGATTCGTTCGCCCTCTATTACTACCGACTGGATGGGATTCTGATTGGCAGTGTGGAACCGTTGGATCTGCCGGCTGACCCGGCACCGCAGGCGGATACACGGGCGATGGACCTTTCGCTTTCGCAGGTCACCAACGGATCTCTCACTTCCGATGGTGTGGAATTGGGCAGCGGTGGACAGCTTCTCACGGGCGGCTGGACACTTTTCCCCGGCAGTTATGCGGTCACCCTCACGGGCAGCGGTTTTGATCACAGCTATATCTATGCGCGCCATGGTTTGGTCAATGAGGAAACCTACAAACTGGAGGTGGAGTTTACCCTCATCCAGCCCGACACCATGACCTTTACCTTCACCACCGGTACACCGCTTTATGATTGGTGCACAGCGGTGCACACGCTGGACGATACGACCATCACGGTTACCGGCATAACCGTAGAAAAAACGGCATGAGGCGGGGAATGTACGCAGTTATCCTTGACAAACGCGGGAAGGACTGCGTACAATGAAGGTACCATGAGGGAGTAATTCCGCACCGCATGGTGCGCGGCGTGTTCGCCATACCCGGCCAACCAGCCCGGACCGCCGGAACAATAGAATGAGACTCATGCACAGGGGGTTTCCTGTGCATGAGTTTTTTTATACGCACCGAAAAGGAGGACTCTGCCATGAAACCGGTATATGCACAACCGATGGAAGACCTTTTGCGGCAACTACGGACCACCGAAACCGGCCTTACCCAGCAACAGGCCGATGCACGGCGAAAAGAGACAGGTCCCAACAAGTTGCGGGAAGCCCCTAAACCCACCCTGTGGCAGCGGTTTATCGCCCAGTTGCGAGACCCCATGCTGGTGATTCTGCTGGTGGCCGCGGTAGTGTCGGGGGTAACCAACTATCTGGCGGGGGATCATGTGGCCGAGGCGGGCATCATTTTGGTGGTGGTACTGCTGAATGCGGCGCTAGGCGTCTTGCAGGAGAGTAAGGCTGAGGCGGCGATCGAAGCGTTGCAGACCATGACAGCAGCCACCTGTAAGGTGCTGCGGGACGGGAAACAGCGGGTGATCCCCAGCGAGGAACTGGTCCCCGGCGACGTGGTGGTATTGGAAGCGGGGGACAGCGTCCCTGCCGATGGCCGGCTGCTGCAGAGTGCCAGCTTGAAGATTGAGGAGGCTGCCCTGACCGGAGAAAGTGTACCGGTCACGAAGACCTTACAGGTGCTTGGTTTGGCGAACCGACAGGAAGTGCCGCTGGGTGACCGAAAAAATATGTGCTATATGGGCTCCACGGTGGTTTATGGCCGGGGCCGTGCGGTGATCACTGCTACCGGAATGCAGACCGAAATGGGGAAAATCGCCGGAGCACTATCCCAAAATGAGGAAGAACAAACCCCGCTCCAGCGCCGCTTAACCGAACTGGGGCGAACCTTGTCCAAACTGGTGCTGGGCATCTGTGTATTTATCTTTGTGTTCGACCTGTTCTTGGCGGGTTCTTTCACGGTGCAAAGCGTACTGTCCACCTTTATGGTGGCGGTTTCGTTGGCGGTGGCAGCCATCCCCGAGGGACTGGCTACGGTGGTCACGGTGGTCTTGTCCATTGGTGTGACCAACATGAGCAAGCGCAATGCGGTTATCCGCCGCCTGACTGCGGTGGAAACGCTGGGCTGCACGCAGGTTATCTGTACCGATAAAACCGGCACGCTGACCCAAAACCGTATGACGGTGGTGGAGCATTGCGGTGATACCCAGCCATTGGCCACCGCTATGACGCTGTGCAACGACGCGGTGTTTGTGGCAAACGGTCCGGCAGAAGGAGAACCTACCGAGGCTGCGCTGGTGGATTTCGCGACGGCGCAGGGGCGTTCCAAGGACCGGCTGGCGGCTGAGCAACCTCGCGTGGCGGAAGCTCCTTTTGATTCGGGACGAAAGATGATGTCCACGATTCATGAAGTGGCAGGCGAATTTGTGCAGTACACCAAGGGCGCACCGGATGTGGTTTTGCAGCGCTGTACTACCTATCAGGAAAATGGGCAGATATACCCCTTGACCGATACCAAGCGTCAGGCGCTGTTGGCACAAAATAAGGCTATGGCTGACAGGGCATTGCGAGTTTTGGCTGCAGCCGAACGCCGCTGGCTCCAGCGACCTGCCGAGGGAGACCCTGCGCAGTGGGAACAAGACCTTTGTTTTTTGGGTCTGACAGGCATGATGGACCCAGTACGTCCCGAGGTGGCTGCCGCCATCGCAGAGTGCCGGCAAGCGGGCATCCGACCGGTGATGATCACCGGTGACCATAAGGATACCGCCGTGGCCATTGGCAAACAGCTGCAAATCATTGAATCACCGGAGCAAGCCCTGACCGGCGCAGAACTGGATGCCCTCTCTGACGAGGAGTTGGAACAAGCCGTGGAGCGGTATGGGGTCTATGCCCGGGTCCAGCCCGAACACAAGACCCGCATCGTGGCAGCATGGCGCAAACGGGGCGCTGTTACGGCGATGACGGGCGACGGTGTCAACGATGCGCCCTCCATTAAGATGGCAGACATCGGCATTGGTATGGGCATCACCGGTACGGACGTGACGAAAAATGTGGCGGATATGGTGTTGGCCGACGACAACTTTGCCACCATTGTGGCCGCTGTGGAGGAAGGCCGCCGAATCTACGACAACATTCGCAAGTCCATCCAGTTTTTGCTGGCTTCCAATATGAGTGAGGTGCTGGGGGTATTTGGAGCAACCTTGTTAGGTTTTACGCTGCTCAACCCGGTGCATCTCCTTTTTATCAACCTGATCACCGACTGCTTCCCGGCGTTGGCGCTGGGCATGGAAAAGGGCGAGCCCGACCTGATGCACCGCGCACCGCGCCGCGCCACTGACGGAATTTTTGCGGGAGGACTGGGATTGGATATTGCTTACCAAGGGGTGCTGATCACAGTTATCACGATGATCTCCTATCTGCTGGGCCACTGTATCGAGGTGGGCGGATGGGAAATGCCCAGAGGGGCCAGCCCGGATGGTATGACGATGGCCTTTTTGACGATGAGTATGTGTGAAATCTTCCACAGTTTCAATCTGCGCAGTCAGCGTCAAAGCGTTTTCACACTGCACACCCATAACCCGGTGCTCTGGGGAGCCATGCTGGGTAGTTTGTTGTTGACTACGGCTGTGCTGGAAATTCCTGTATTGGCGGACCTGTTCGGCTTTACGCCCATCTCGCCGCGGGAATATCTGCTGGCGGTCAGTCTGGCGATACTGGTAATCCCCATTGTGGAAGGCGTTAAATGGATACAGCGCCATGCCGCCCCCACACGCTAATGCAGCCAAACAATAAGGACCCGCTTTTCCCCAAAAGAAGCGGGTCCTTATTTTGTGTCTTTTACGGCAGGAAGTTGGCTGCCACGGGCGCCAACACGGCAGTCAGCACGCCGGCTACCGCAATGGCCAGCCCACTGATGGCGCCCTCCACTTCGCCCATCTGTAAGGCTTTGCTGGTGCCTACCGCGTGGGCCGAAGTGCCTAAAGCCAATCCTTTGGCAATGGGATCGGTGATATGACAAACCTTGCAGACCGTTTCCGCCAGTAAGCTGCCTGCAATACCGGTCAGAATAATGACCGCGCCTGCCAAGGCAGCGGTACCGCCCAAGGTTTCGGCAATGTCCATACCGATTGCGGTGGTCACCGATTTAGGCAGAAGAGTCACGGCGTTGGCACGTTCCATCCGCAGCACCCAAGCCATTAGCAGCACACTGCCCAGACTAGTCAGCACACCGGCGAGGATGGCGGCCAGAATCGCCCCTACATTCTTTTCCAGCAGTTCCCACTTTTCATACAGTGGAATGGCCAAACTGACGGTGGCCGGAGCCAACAGCCAGTTGACGGGGGCTGCGCTGGCACTGTAATCGGCATAGGGAATGGCGAAACAGCGCAGGAAGACGATCATAAAAATACTGCCCAGCAGCAGCGGATTGCACAGGGCCCATTTCGTCTTGCGGTTGATCAGAACCCCCAAGGCATAAACCGCCAGCGTGGCAAAAACGCCCCAACTGCCGCAGTTTTGTAAAAACTCACTCATGGCGCTGCACCTCCCGCCCAGTGGTGCAATGCTGGGCTACACAGCCGGTCACCGCCATTACCAGCGCGGTGATGGGGACAATGGCGATCAACACCGGTACGATGACCTCCATCATCTGGCTGCCCAATTCCATAACGCCGCTGGCGGCAGGCACAAAAAGCAGGGGAAAGATCCCTGTCAAAAACAGGCCGGTTTCCCGTACCTGTTCCAGCCGCAGCAACCCTAGGCGCAGGGCGGCTACCATCAGCAGCAGGCCGTAAACGCTGGCCGGAATAGGCAGCGGCAGTACGGTCGCCAAGATCTCGCCCAGCAGGCAAAAGCCTACAATCCGGGCGAATTGGAACACGAACTTCATATACAATCCCTCTTTATGCTAAAATGCTGTCCCATCATACCACTTTCAAAGAAATTCTACAATTCCCACGAAGCAAAAAAATGTGAAATTATGTGCCACTTGTATTTTGATGCAGAGTGTGGTATACTAACCCAAAACCCGATCGGGGAATGGGAAAAGAGGTTTTGACATGTCTTTGCTGAAGAAATTGGCCGGTTTGGCCGTGGGTGCCGCTGCTGTGGGCGCTGCCGTGTATGTGCTGCAAAAGCGGGAGCACGGTGAGGAGTATGAGCATATTGTGGGCCCGGAGGACGAGGTTGAAACCGACGCCGCCGAGCCCGAAGACGATGCGTCTGCCGAGGCTGAACAAGCCCCTGCCACCGCGTCCCCGGAAACCGATGCCGTATATCAGCCGCCTGTGGCCGCTCATCCGGTGCAGACGGGTGATGATACCCCCAACGCCAACCCGGTAGAATTGGGTGCGGTGGAGGTCCCCAAAACGGCGGACGGAAAGTACGACGCCACCAAAATCGCAGACCCGGCAGATTTTGGTGATTGGGACGAACAGGGCTGCAAGGGTTGATAGAACCAACGCATCAGGCGCATCTTTGTCACAGGCAAAGGTGCGCCTTTTTGTATTTTACTGTATAAAAATGCACTTTACAACTTTATTGCACTAAAGTATAATGCTTTTATATGTGTGGAGGGGTAGGGAACTTTATGGAAATTCAGCTGCAAAATTTCACCCCCGCCGAGCAGGCAACGTTTCGACTGCGTGCATTGTACGAGCAGGCAGGCTACCGCAAATACCGCTGTTCCCGGTTTGAGGAATATGCCCTCTATCAGGAATACCAGCGTTTTTTGCCTGACGCACAGGTGGTGACCTTCACTGATTTGGATGGCAAGCTGCGGGCCATCAAACCCGATGTGACGCTGTCCATCGCCAAGACGGCCCAGCCGGCACCGGGGAGCTGCAAGCGGTTCTATTATAATGAGGAAGTGTGCCGCCCCAGTCGGGAAAGCCACACCTTCCAGACCATCCACCAGATGGGGTTGGAATGCATGGGGGCGGTGGACGCTGCGGCACAGGCCGAAGTGGTGCGTTTGGCGCTGCAAAGTCTGGCAGCGCTGCAGGTGCCCACCGTGTTGGAAGTGAGCCATATGGGCTTTGTCACCGGCCTGCTGGATGCCTTGCAGGTACCCCAGACCGCGCGGGGCCGGCTGCTGGAATTGCTCAACGAGAAAAACGCCCATGAACTGCAAGCCGCCGCCAAAGCGGAAGGGCTGAATGAGGACGCTGCCGAAGCACTGTGCGGGTTGCTGCGGCTGCATGGACCGTTGGGGGCTACCCTGACGGCGGCCCGGGCAAGCTGCCGCAGTGAGGCCCAGCGGGAGGCGCTGGAAGAATTGCAGGCGCTGCAAAATCAACTGGGGGAGGAAGGTCGCGGGACCCAGTTGGACCTGAGCATGGCCGATGAGATGGAATACTACAATGGGTTGGTATTCACCGGCTATGTGGCGGGCGCCCCCAGAGCGGTGCTTAAAGGCGGTCGGTATGACTACCTGATGCAGCGCTTTACGCCGGGGGCCAACGCCCTTGGATTTGCCATCTATCTGGATGAATTGGAACGGCTGACCGGACAAAGCGGCCAGACCCGGTCCGACGGCGAGAAGGTCTGGCTGAACATCGCCCTGCCCAAGGGGCGTTTGGGGGACAAGGCTTACCGTTTGCTGGCAGAGGCCGGCTACCGCGCCAACGAGGACTACAACGAGTCCCGTAAGCTGGCGGTGGAAAACCCTGAGGCAGGGGTCCGGTATTTCCTCGTCAAGCCCAGCGATGTGGCCATCTATGTGGAACATGGGGCGGCGGACATCGGCATTGTAGGAAAGGATATTCTGGCGGAATCCAATGCGGACGTCTACGAACTGCTGGATACCGGCATGGGCAAATGTCGGATGTGCGTGGCGGGCCCCAAGGACTTTGTGGATGATGAAAGCCGCGCACTGCGGGTAGCCACCAAGTTCGTGAACATCGCCCGGGACCATTACGAGCGGCAAGGCCGTGACATCGATATTATCAAACTCAACGGTTCTATCGAACTGGCGCCCATTTTGGGGCTGTCCGATGTGATCGTGGATATTGTAGAGACCGGCACGACGCTGCGGGAAAACGATCTGACGGTGATTGAAGCGTTTATGCCGATCTCGGCCCGGTTCATTGCCAACAAAGCCAGCTATAAATTCAAATATCAGCAGATGACCGAGCTGCTCAACAAGATGAAGGAGGCGCTTGCTCAATGATTCGCCTGTACAATTTCGAGGAAGTCAAACCCGAAGAGATTCTGAACCGGGATATCCGTGCCGAGGCGGACGTGGAGGCGACGGTGGACGCCATCATTGCCGATGTACGTGCCCGGGGCGATGCAGCCTTACTGGACTATGCGGCTAAGTTTGACCATGCCGAGATGACCTCGGTGCAGGTCACCCAGCAGGAAATCGACGAAGCTTTTGCGGAACTGGATGCACAGGACCCCGAATTCATCACCACCCTGAAGATGGCGGCGGAAAACATCCGCCATTTCCATGAGCAGCAGCTCCACAAAAACTTTGTGCTGACCGATAAGCCCGGCGTGGTGCTGGGCCAGAAATACACTCCCATCCAACGGGCCGGTGTCTACGTGCCGGGTGGTACGGCGGCTTACCCGTCCACGGTACTGATGGATGTGATCCCTGCCAAGGTGGCGGGGGTGCGCCAGATCGTGATGACCACACCGGCGGGGCCCGGCGGCAAGGTGAACCCGGGCATTCTGGCAGCGGCGGTAATTGCAGGCATTGACTGCATCTTTAAGACCGGCGGTGCGCAGGCGGTAGCTGCGCTGGCATACGGCACCGAGAGCGTGCCCGCTGTGGACAAGATCGTAGGTCCCGGCAACATCTATGTGGCCACTGCCAAGCGGAAGGTGTTCGGCAAGGTGGGCATCGATATGATTGCCGGCCCGTCCGAGATTCTGGTGCTGGCGGACGGTAGCTGCAACCCGGCTTGGGTAGCGGCGGACTTGCTCAGTCAGGCCGAACACGACAAACTGGCAACCCCGGTACTGGTTACCGATAGTTGGGAGCTGGCCCGCGCCGTGCAGGCGGAACTGGAAGTACAGATTCCCCAATTGCCCCGGGCGGCCATTGCACGGGCCAGTGTGGATACCAACGGCAAGATCATCGTCACCGACGATATGAAGAAAGCCATCGAGGCCGTCAACATTATCGCGCCGGAACATCTGGAAATCTGCGTGGACGATCCCTTTGCGGTGCTCAATCAGGTGGAAAACGCCGGCAGTATCTTCCTCGGTAAGAACGTGCCGGAAGCACTGGGCGACTATTTCGCTGGACCCAACCATACGTTGCCCACCAGCGGCACCGCTCGGTTCAGCAGCCCGTTGGGCGTGGATGACTTTGTGAAAAAGTCCAGCTTTATCTACTATACCCGGGAAGCGCTGGGGCAGGTAGAAAAGCGGATCGCCAACTTTGCCGAGCACGAGGGCCTGCACGCCCATGCCAAGAGCGTAACGATCCGGTTTGAGGACCAGTGAGCGGAGGGCAGCAAGGATGAGCCGTTACTTTACCAAGACACTGGCTGCGCTGGAACCCTATACTCCCGGCGAACAGCTGAAAATCGACAATCTGGTTAAGCTCAATGCCAACGAAAACCCCTACCCGCCGGCACCCGGTGTGGCGGCGGCGGTGGCGGCGGCAGTACCGGGGCTGCGCCTTTATTCCGACTTGACCAATGCCGACCTCAACCGAGCCATTGCCGATCACTGGGGCGTCAGCCCGGAAAACGTACTTTGCGGCAACGGCAGTGATGAGAATTTGCTGCTGGCTCTGCGGGCATTCTGCGATGAGGAAACCCCGCTGGCTTTTGCCGACATTACTTACAGTTTCTATCCGGTACTCTGTGATTTGTTGCACATTCCCCAGCATGTCATTCCTCTGAAAGAGGACTTTACCATCGACTTGAAACAATATTGTGGGCTGCACGAGACCATTGTCATTGCCAACCCCAACGCCCCCACCAGCCTGCTGGCGCCAGTGGAGGCCATCGAGGAAGTGGTACGCACCAACCCCAACAATATTGTGATTGTGGACGAAACCTATATAGAATTTGCCCCGGCAGGGGCTAGCTGCCTGCCGTTGTTGGCGCGGTATGACAATCTGGTGATTACCCACACCTTCTCCAAGACCCATAATCTGGCGGGGGCCCGGTTGGGCTTCTGTTTGGCCCGGCCGGAACTCATTGCCGATATGAACCGGGTCAAGTTCAGTTATAGCCCCTATAATGTTAACTCGCTGACGCAGGCGGCAGGGGCGGCGGCTATCCGGGATGAGGCGTATTTCCGGTCGGTGACCGGCAAGGTACTGACCACCCGGGCCGACACCACCGAGAAACTGCGGGCCCGGGGCTTTACCGTGCTGGATTCTGCCACCAACTTTTTGTTTGTCACCACCGACCGGATGCCCTGCAAACAAATCTTTGAGGCGCTGCGTCAGCGGGGCATCCTGATCCGCTACTTCAACGCGCCCCGCATCGACCGGTATCTGCGTATTACCATCGGCACGCCGGAACAGATGCAGCGCTTCTTTGCAGCACTGGACGAGATCCTGCCCCCGCAGTGCTGAGGAACTACCAATGAGGAGGAAAATGTTATGATCGCCATTGTGGATTATGGTGTGGGCAATTTGTTCAGCCTGTCGTCCAGTGTTCGGAGTTTGGGCGCCGAAGTGCGGGTCACCGGCGACGCTGCGGACTTGCGGGCGGCCAGCCACATCCTGCTGCCCGGCGTGGGGGCCTTTGCCGATGCTATGGCCAAGTTGGAAGCTACGGGATTGGTGCCGGTGCTGAAAGAGGAAACCCAGCATAAGCCGTTGCTGGGCATCTGCTTGGGTATGCAGTTGCTCTTTGAAAAAAGCTATGAGTACGGGGAACATACCGGTCTGGGGTTGATTCCCGGGGAAGTTTGCCCCTTGGCGGACGATTTGCAGGAGCCGACGCTGAAGGTTCCCCACATTGGCTGGAACGCGCTGCACATTGTGCCCGAACGGGCGTCGGATCCGCTGTTCCGGTATGTGCGGGATGGAGAGTATGTCTACTATGTACACAGTTATTACGCCAAACAGTGTGCCTCCTCCACCTTGGCCACCAGCGAGTACAGCATTCCGGTGACCGGTGCGGTGCGCAGCGGCCATGTGTATGGCACCCAGTTCCACCCCGAAAAATCCGGTGATACCGGTCTGCGCCTGCTGAAGGCGTTTGCCGAACTGTAAGGAGGGGCTTTGATGAAACTTTATCCTGCCATTGATCTGCGCGGCGGACAGGCTGTGCGGCTCTATCAGGGCGATTATGATCAGATGACCGTCTATAACGCCGACCCGGTGGCGCAGGCACAAGCCTTTTTGGAGGCTGGGGCCCGGTATCTGCATGTGGTGGATCTGGATGGCGCGAAGGACGACACCACCGCCAATTTGCAAACTATTGCAGCCATTGCCAAATTGGGTGGACTGAAAATTGAGGTGGGCGGCGGCATCCGGGACGAGGAACGCATCCGCCGGTATCTGGACCTCGGGGTAGACCGCTGTATCCTCGGCACCGTTGCCGTGAAAAACTTTGCCTTTACCCAACAGATGGCCCAAACCTACGGCCCGCAGATCGCTGTGGGGGTGGACATGAAACAGGGGTATGTAGCCGTCAATGGCTGGAAGGAAGTCACCCCGGAACCGGGGGTGGATTTCTGCCGTCGGTGTGCGGCGGCTGGGGTAGGGGCGATCATCGCCACCGATATCTCCCGGGATGGCACCCTGCAGGGAACCAATTTGGACCTGTATCGGGAACTGCTGACCATCCCCGGCATCGAGGTAACTGCTTCGGGCGGGATTGCCCGGATGGAGGAACTGGAAGCGCTGCAAGCCATGGGCTGCCATGCAGCTATCTTGGGCAAATCCATCTATACCGGCGCCATCGATCTGGCCGAGGCCGTGCGTCGCTATCAGACGTAAAAGGAGGAACCGACGATGATTACCAAACGGATCATTCCCTGTCTGGACGTGAAAAACGGCCGGGTGGTCAAGGGCGTTAACTTTGAAGGGCTGCAGGATCTGGCTGACCCGGTGGAAATGGCCCGCTTCTACAACGAGTCGGGGGCCGATGAACTAGTGTTCTATGACATCACCGCCAGTGTGGAGGGGCGCACCCTTTTTACGGACATTTTGCGGCAGGTAGCCAGCCAGATCTTTATCCCTCTAACAGTGGGGGGCGGTATCCGCACGTTGGAAGATTTTGACCGAGTCCTCAAGTGCGGTGCCGATAAGGTCAGTGTCAATTCCGGCGCCATTGCCAATCCCGGCATCATTTCGGTGGCGGCCCAGAAGTACGGCAACCAATGCGTCGTGCTTTCCGCCGACATCAAGCGGGTGGACGGTAAGTTTATGCTTTTTGCCAAAGGCGGCCGAGAAAACACCGGCATCGACGCGTTGGACTGGCTGGAACAAGGGGTCCACAATGGCGCCGGAGAATTGGTGGTCAACTCCATCGACACCGACGGCGTAAAAAATGGCTTTGATCTGGAACTACTGGATGCGGTGGCAGCACGGTGCGCGGTGCCCATCATCGCTTCAGGCGGAGCCGGCTGCAAAGAGGATTTCCTCACCTTGTTCCGAGAGCATCCGGCAGTAGATGCGGGGTTGGCCGCTTCCATCTTCCACACCAAACAGGTCCTGATTCGGGACCTCAAAGACTATCTGCGGCAAAATGGCGTGGAAATGCGGCTCTGACCCCTTGCCAAACGCGACAAAAACAGGTACACTATACATATATTTTCTTGGGGCGGGCGGTGCCATCGGTGCGGCCCGCACCAAACGTTCTTGAGCAGGAGGTTTCTCAAGATGGAAATCACCCAAAATTCTCAATCGCTCCATTTCAATTCCCATGGGTTGATTCCCGCCATCGTGCAGGATCACTATACCAAGGGAGTGCTGACCCTCGCCTATATGAACGCGGAAACGTTGGCCCTGACCATTGCCGAAGGACGCACGGTGTTCTGGTCCCGCAGCCGGCAGGAAATCTGGCGCAAAGGTGAAACGTCGGGCAATGTGCAGCGCGTTGTTTCCATCACGGCGGACTGTGATAAGGATGCGTTGGTTATCGACGTAATCAAGGAAGGCCCTGCCTGCCATACCGGTGCCGAGAGCTGCTTCTTCAATCCGGTCTATGTTTCGGATGAGCTCAAGCAGTTCACCTGGCAGGGACTGTACGAACTGATCGAAGGCCGTAAGACCGACCCCAAAGAGGGCAGCTACACCAGCTATCTTTTCGACAAAGGGCTGGAAAAGATCCTCAAAAAGGTGGGGGAAGAATCCACCGAAGTTATCATTGCCGGCAGCAAACGGGACAAAGAGGAAACCATCTACGAAATCAGCGATCTGGCCTATCATGTCATGGTGCTGATGATCGAGCTGGGCATCTCGGTGGAGGATATCACCAAAGAACTGGAAAAACGGCATGTCATTGACCATAAAGTAAAGCAGGAAAGGATGCAGTAATATGGCGGGCGAATATCTGA
Source organism: uncultured Subdoligranulum sp. (assembly GCF_937890665.1). The sequence continues at coordinate 47,243 of NZ_CALADU010000095.1, read as the reverse complement.
AAAGTTCCGTCCACGTACATTCCAAACTGTGCGACGGCAAAAATACCTTAGAGGAAATGGCGGTTACGGCGTGGCGCGCCGGGCTGCAGACGCTGGGCTTCAGTGGTCATAGCCACACCCCCTGCGATCTGGAATACTGCATGACCAAAAGCCGCACGGCGCTCTACAAAGCGCAGGTTGCCAAGCTGAAAGAGCGCTATGCCGGTAAGCTGGATATTCTCTGCGGGCTGGAGTGGGACCTCTTCAGCGATGATAACCCGGCAGATTATGATTATTGCATCGGTAGCTGCCACTATGTGCAGGGACCCAAGACCGGCAAATATTACGAGATCGACTGGCGGGAAAGTGATCTGGCTGCCTGCATTGCCGACGATTTTGACGGCGACGGGCTGGCTGTGGTGGAAGCCTACTTTGCCAATGTGGCCAAAGTGGCGGAGAAAAAGCCCACCATCCTCGGTCATTTCGATTTGATCAAAAAGATCAATGGGGACGGCAAGTTCTTCGATGAACAGGATCCCCGCTACAAAGCGGCTGCCGACGCCGCGCTGATGGTGGCGGCCCGCAACCGTTGCGTGCTGGAAGTCAATACCTCGGCGGTGTACCGTGGGTTCCGCAAGGACTTCTTCCCCTCGGACGAGATCCTGAAAGACTGGCTGGCGTTGTCCGGCAATGTGGTGATCACCGCCGACGCCCACGATACCAAGGCGCTCACCTTCGGTTACGAAGAAGCAGCAGCCAAGCTCAAGGCACTGGGCTATTCTAAGGTGCAGGTGCTGGGCAAGGACGGCTTTCAGGCCTGTTCTCTTTGAGTAAGCACAAAGAGTTATAGAAAATCGCCCTACGGCGCCATGGGTGCCACAGGGCGATTTTTTACAGTAAAAAAGCCCTTTCCGGTCAGAGAAAGGGCCCGATATTACGGTTTCTTGGTTTCCTCTTTAGGCTTGGGGGTGGCGCACTTATTGTGGCAGCTAGCACAGTTGCCGCCGCAGCCGCCTTGCCAACCGCCATTTTGGCTGATAAACAATACCGCCAATGCCAGCAGCACAAAGACTACGACCAAAACGATAACACTTGCAAGATTCATGTTGGTACCTCCCGGGATGGAGCGCATCCCTTCCTGTTCAGTATAGCACAAGGGGAACGGTTTGCGCAAGGCGGCACGCATAAAAAGCCGACAGTTGGCCATACTACCGGTAAGGAGGTGAGCCAAAATGGAGAATACCAACGTTACCTGTGATGTTTGCTCCTGTGCGTACAACCAGAACGGCTGCACGTGCAATCTGGACGCGATCAAGATCACTGAGCATTCCGAGAATGGCAATCAGGGCGTAGATAACCCGCACTACTGCCAGAGCTACCGCCAGCGCTGAGGATAGCCGGCACTGCCGTACGAACCGGGCCGCAGGGGAGAAGTCTCTCCCTGCGGCCCGGTTTGTTTATAGTGGAAATGGCAGCGCTTGTACGGCACCCTTGCGATCGATAACCCGTTCCCACCCTGCAAACGGTAGGAAACTTTTAGGAACGGAACATCGACCCCAATCCGTTGAACCAACTGTTGATGGAATCTACCTGCGCCTGAAGTTTGTTGACATTGTCCATCAGGGTGGGTAGTTCAGTCAGCACCTCGTTCAGGGCATCCACATCAATGCGCTTGAGCTGCTCGGTAATTTCCGGCAGATCCTGCATCATGGAATCCAACGCTTCGGGGTCTACCGTGTCCAGACTGCTTTGCACGGTGGTAGCCAGTTCATTTACCTGCGCGGTGGACTCCATCACCTGTTGGTAGGCGGTGCGGGAGTAGTACCAAAAAACTCCCAGTGCTATCAGTAATACGGCTGTCATAGCAATGCTCAGCATCATGCGCAGCCGTTGGTTGCGCATGATATGGCGGTTTTGTTGGTCCTGCAGTTCCAACTGAGCCTCAATGCGGTTCAGTTGGGCTTTCAGGTCGGCAGCGTCCAGTTTGCCGTCACCGGTTTCATCGTTGTGGGCGGTCAAATCGGCCACACGGTTTTTCAGTTGTTCATCCATTTCACGGTTGAGTTTATCCATCGCGATTACCTCCGACAATTCAGGGATGGGGTTGCGTACGGGTGTCCTGCATGGTGAACCAGAAGGTGGACCCTTGGCCCACGGCGCTGTTCACCCCAAAAGCAAAGCCATGTTGCTGCAGAATGGCCTTTGTGATGGAAAGGCCCAGCCCGGTACCGGTTTTGCCGGCGTCTTGGCGGGCACGGTAGTACCGGTCAAATAGGTGCGGTAAATCTTCCGGCGGAATCCCGGGACCATGGTCTTCCACCTCTACGCGGCAGCCGGTTTCCTGCGGCAGTACCCGCAACACCACCACACCATCTTCACCAATGTGATGGAAGGCGTTGCCCAGCAGGTTGTGCAGCACCCGCTCCATCATGGCAGGGTCAGCGCTGACCGGGGCGGCGTGGTCGGCTTCCAACTGAAGCGTCCAGTGATTCTGGTCGCACAGTGCGTCATAGCGACCCGCGACCTCAAAGCAAAGTTCGCTCATATCAAAGTCCACCAAATTGGGCTTTTCGGAGCCGTTTTGCACCTTGCTCAATTCCATCACACTGTTGACCAGCGTGGAAAGCCGGTCAGTCTCATCCACAATGATGTTGCACTGCTCGGTGCGCTTGGCATCGTCGGTGCCGGTCAGATCCCGCACCGTCTCAGCATATCCTTTGATGAGGGTCAAGGGGGTGCGCAAATCGTGACTGACATTGGCCAGAATATCCTTCTCCAACTGGGCACTGCGTTTCACTTCCGCGGCCATATGGTTGAAGTCTTCCGCCAGTCGGCCGATCTCATCCCGATGCACCACCGAGATCTGGACATCGTAGTTGCCGGAAGCAATCTCCTGCGCACCGGCAGAGAGCCGCTCGATGGGGCGGGTGAACCACCGGCTGAACAGCATGGCGAACAGCAGATCAAAGAACAACAAAAGCAGTGCCAACGGGCCCAGAATGGACCGCAAAACCTCAGCGGCAGTGGAGATTTGGGCTAGGCTGGTGGAGACAATCACACCGTATTTGCCGTCGGCCGATAATTGTCCCACCAGCATCTGCTGGCTGGACCCGGAGCGTACGACTTCGTAGAGGCTGCCGGTTTCAAACAGCTTCTGACGCATCTGAATGACCAGCGATGTGTTTACATTATACCCAAAGTTCCCGCCGAAAGCGCCGGTACTCTCATGGAGCATGCAGGGGTACATGCTTTCGTAGGCTTTGAGGCAACGCAGGGTGGAATCGCTGAAGTCTACACAGCAGCCGTCCACATTGATGGTCTTGGATTGGAAGGTGTCGTTCACGCCTTCCCAAAAATCGTTGTTCAGCACCAAGATGCCAAAGTCCCGGTTGGAGATAGGAACCTCGCTTTGATCGATCATGGCTACGATGGCGGTGGTTTTGCTCTCCAGCTTGGCGCGGATGGTGCGGTTATACTGGGGCACCAGCGCGTAGGTGATCACACCCCAGACCAGCGCCAAGGTCAGCAGGGTCATGGCCCCGATGAACAGCATCAACTGCCACCGAATGCTCAACACAAAACCCCGCCGCGGTTTGGAGATGCCTTGTTTCAAGCTTTCTGCACTCCTTTTTACAGGGTATCGGGGTCAAATTTGTAGCCGATGCCCCATACTGTCACAATATAGTTGCGGCAAGGCCCCAGATGGCTGCGCAACATCTTGATGTGGGTATCCACGGTGCGGTCTTCGCCGTAGTAGTCGTAGTTCCACACCTTTTGCAGGATCTTTTCCCGGCTCAGCGCGATGCCCTTGTTGCTGACCAAAAAGACCAACAAATCAAACTCCTTGGGGGTCAGGGGCGCTTCCTGTCCGGCAATTTTTACAGTATGGCTGGCAGTATCAATGTGCAAATCCCCAAACACATAGCTGCCATGGGACTCTTCCGGTTTGGGCATAGTGCGTGCCAGAACGGCCTTGACCCGAGCCACCAGTTCCCGGGGGGAGAAGGGTTTTACCACGTAGTCATCGGCGCCGCCCTCTAAGCCGGCCAGTTTATCATATTCTTCACTGCGAGCGGTCAGCATAATGACCGGCGTCATAATTTTGCGGGTGCGCATCTCGCGCAGACAAGTCATGCCGTCCATAAAGGGCATCATGATGTCCAAAATTACCAGATCAATCCCGCCCTGACTCAGCGTGCTCAGTGCTGCAGCGCCATCGCCTGCCTCCTCGCAGGTGAAACCGGCATATTGCAAATGTTCGCGAATCAGATCCCGGATCCGCGGTTCATCGTCCACGACCAAAATTTTTGCCATAAAGTCGGCCTCCTTTTTCACACTTTCTATTCTACCACAATATCCTTTTGCCGTGGCGAAATTGTGAAAACTTTTGAAAAAAACTATAAAATTTCTGCACCCGGCCTCGTTGCCCTTTGCGGGCGATTGCATTTTTTCGGCCGGTGCGGTACAATCAAAACGAAAGGAGTGATGCTATGCTGTGGTGGTTCCTGTTGGTGGCAGCGATACCGATTCTGTTTGTCGTATTGGTGTTGTTTTTGGTTTGGCCGGGTGCGCCGCGCACGGCGTTGCGTCAACCATTCTGCGGCCGCAGTTATGCCCATCGGGGCCTGTTTGGCACACAGCAGCGCCCGCCGGAAAATAGCTTGCCGGCCTTTGCGGCGGCAGCCAAGGGCGGGTATGGGATTGAACTGGATGTACAGTTTACCAAGGACCGCCAGTTGGTGGTTTTTCACGATGATACACTGGACCGGATGACGCCGGCACAGGGGGGCGTGTCCCACACACCGTGGCCGGTGGTTTCGTCACTGCCTTTGGCAGGCAGCGGGGAACATGCACCGCTTTTTACCGATGTCTTGCGCACGGTAGCGGCGGCCAACCCCAACACACCATTAATTGTTGAAATCAAAAGCCGGTACGAGTATCGCGGCCGCTATCTGCTGGAACTTTGCCGGGCGGTGCTGACTGCGCTCAAGGGGTATTCCGGTCCCTATTGCATTGAGAGTTTTGACCCCCGGGTGGTCCGTTTGGTGCGGATTTTAGCCCCCGGTGTGGCGCGGGGACAGTTGGTGGATAGCTACCGCCGTCACCGGATCTACGGCACGGCAGCGCTGCCGGCATATCTGTTGTCCCACTGCTTCGGCAACCTGCTGGCCCGGCCGGATTTCATCGCCTGGTGCCCTGACAAGCGCAACTGGGCCATTCGGCTGTGTGCGGCGCTGGGGGCCATGACGGTAATGTGGACGGCTATGCCGGAACATGACATTGCCCGGCTGGAACGGGAAAACGATGCGGTGATTTTCCAATGGTACGAAGCAGAACCTAAGTATAAATAAGCATATCCGGCGCAGCCCGCGCATATCTTTGCATGGAACAAAGACAAGGGGGCTGCGCTTATGTTTTTATTCACGGTTACAAAACCCGGTTTGCGGCAGGCGGGTGCGCTTGCCCTGTGTGCGGTGTGTCTGTGCGGCACGGTGGCAGCAGCGGTACATTTTTCAGACGGCGCGGTAGCGGCCAATGCTGACGCCGCCCCGGGCATTGAAACCACGCAGGACATTGGTACCTATTTTACCGGATATGGCTTCGAAACCGATTTGGCGTCGGCAACGGTGGATAAAGTCAAGATCCCCAAAAAGTGGGATGACAGCTTTACCGCGTTCAATCAGGTGGTGCAGGAGAGCGATTTGGATCTTTCGGATTACAAGGGAAAGACGGTGGAAAAATGGACGCTGCTCTGTCCCGAGCTATCCACCGGCGATCAGGACACCTATTGCGTTTTGTTGGTTTACAAAGCGAAGGCGATCGGAGCCTACCTGCTGCAAAAGCCGTCCGGAGAGGTGACGGGACTCATTACGGCGGCAAAGGCCAGCGCCGAAACCGCAGCGGCCCAGCTGGAGGAACCGCAGGCGGAGGCAGCCGCAGCAGAAACTGAGATTGAATATCCCACCGAATAAGGTTGACCGATACGACAAACCGCCGGAGAATCTTTTGCGATTCTCCGGCGGTTTTGGGTTAGTTTTTGTGGCGTTTAAGGGGAATGCTGCATACCAATGCGATTCCCAATGCCAGCGCCACCGCAATTTTTAGGGTTTCCACCCCTTTGTTGGCAAATAGCGTGCGGTCATCCCGCAAGAAATAATAGGCAGTGTAGTAGATGCCGGCTCCCGGTACCAGCGGAAAAATACCGCACAGCAAAAATAGGGTGATGGGCGCTTTGTGGCGGATGGCAAACAGCCGCGCGCAGGCGGTCAGCGGCAGGGCAGCCATCAGTGTGGCCACCGGGGCGCTCATAGTGAACAGACCGGCACATAAAACATAGACCAGCCAACCCACCGCACCGGTCAGGCCGCAGGCGAGATAATGCCGAGGCGGGACCCGAAAGGTCACACCGAAACTGATGGTCGCCACAATGGCCACCAGAAATTGGGCCAGATACTGGACCCATAGTGGTGTCACCATACGATCGCCCCCAATCCGCGGGCGGCCAGCCATGCCAGCACCACGCCGCAGGCGATGCTGCCGGCAATGAGTACGGCGTCCAGCAGCCGAATCGCGCCCGAAAGATAGTCCGCATTGATGATGTCCCGAATGCCCATCGTTAAGGCTACACCGGGGGTCAGTACCATCAAAGCACCGATGGTGGCGGTATTGACATCCAGCGTGGGCACAAAAAAGCTGATGCCCAGCGCCCACAGCGTACACAGCCACGCGGCAATAATATCGGTAAAAATACGGTTGATCCGCCGTTTGCCGAATTGTTGACAGATGACGGATTCCAGTAAACCGGCCACGGCAGCAACCAACATTTCCAACAGGGCGCCGCCGAACAGAAAAGCAAAACAGGCACTGCCCACCACGCAGGCCAGACGCTCGGCGCGGGGCGGGGGGGAATCCAACGCCTGCGCAGCATCCAGCTTTTGCCGGGCGGTGGAGAAGTCCAGCTCTTCAGTGGCCAGCGCCCGAGAAAGGGCATTGACGGCTTCTACCCGGCCTAGATGGATGGAAACCAATGGCACATGGCGCACCATGCTCAGGCTCTCGCCGCCGGCTGGACTTGCCGAGGCAAAAATGCCATTGGTCAATACATAGACATGAAATTCCTGCAAATGCAGGCTGCGGGCCATGATCTCCATGGTTTGCTGGGCACGGAACACCTCACCGCCGTTTTCCAACATAAGCTGTCCGGCATCCAGCACGAGATCCATCCGCTGTTCAAAAGTATCACTCGCCACGAATATTCTCCCGCACGGCATTGAATTCCGGGTAGTGATGGTACAGATGCTCGGCAATGGCCTCCATGAGCAGATAATCGTGTTCCGAGTCAATGTCAATAATGCCGGTATCCATCATGACGCTGACGCCGATCTTGCCCCGCCACAACATACCATCGGTGTTTTGGGCCAGAAAATCCCGGCGGAATACGTAGATAGAGGCATTGACATCATAGACATCCGGGGCTTGCTGACGGCCGGTGAATTCGCTGTGGATGACCTGTTCCACATGATCCCCCACCGTCTTGACCATATTAAACCAAGGATTGCGGCGTGCTTCACAGACGCTGAACACCAGATCCAAATCCTCCCGGGATTGCTTGAGGGCAAAGGCATTTTCAATATCCGCAGCGGTGCGCAGCGGGCTGGTAATGTCCAAATCCATATGCCAGTCATAGGGGGCGCCGGTGCGTTCTTCCATTCGGCGCAGACTGTCCTGATAGACGGCCATTTTGGGAACCTTGTCGCCGCCCAATTCGGCGCCCCGGGGCAGGTAAATCACTTCCGGGTACTGCGCAGCGACAAGCTTTGCCAGCTCTTCGCTGTCGGTGTTCAAGGCTAGATCTACCTGCAATTCGGGGTGGTTGCGGCAGAACAGCTCCGCAGCACTCAACGAGTAGTAGACCAGCGGCTTGCCGCAGAATACTTTCAGATTTTTGTTTTTGAAACCTTTGCTGCCGGCACGGCCGCAAATGGTGATGAGCAGACGGTTCATCTTATTTCTCTCCCAACGTCAGTTGTAATACCTGCAACGCCAACTCCGGCGGGTTGCAGCTAGCTGGGGTGCTTCCCAGCGCGTAATCCACAAAATAGGCCATCTCCCGCTGGTAACGGCGGTTAACGTCCTCCTCGTAATGCTGTACGGTGCCATCGGGCAGCGTCAAGGTGCCCGCACCAAAGTCTGCTACTGCGCTGCCGTCGCGGCAGAACAGCTCGATGCTGCGGCGGTACCCCCGGCCGAAATAGTCAAGGTGTACCTCGGCCAGCAGGGAAGGATAGCGGGCAATGTACACCGAAAGGTCGTCGGAGTCGATCTCCAGATCCGAATAAGTGCCTTTCAGGTTATAGAGTTGCTCCGGTACGCCGAATAGATCCACCAGATAGTCCCATTCGTGGATCAGATCGATGGTAACACCGCCGCCCAGCGCCTTGTGGGCACTGTACACGGTGCGATAATCCACACCGGGGCGCCAGTCGGGCAGATAACTGGAACAAATCACCCGGGCACAGTAGGGGCGCAGCGTGGGCAGCAGCTCCTTCAAAGCCAGCATGGTGCCGCACCAGCGCATGGGGGCAGCTACATAGGCTTTCTGCCCGGCGGGCAGATAGTCGCCCAAATCCAGATGAGATTGCTCCGCAGAGAAGATCGGTTTTTCGATGAAAAGTGCCTCCCCCCGGCCATAGACGGTGCGCAGTGCCTCGGCATGCAGGCTGGTGGGATTGGTGATGAAGACCAGATCGTAGTGGGCAGGCAGCGCGGTCACATCAGTGTATTGGGTGTGGAGTTTTTCCGCCACGCCGGGACGCAGCGGACGGGTGACGTCACTGCGCAGTGCGTCAGCCTGTAAGGTCCAGCCCCGATCGGCACACAGGTCGGCCAGATTGTTCAGATGCCGGGTGCCAATGGAGCCTAGCCCCACAAAGAGGGCGGTCAATGTTTTCATGGGCAAAATCTCCCTGTCAGACAGTCACATCGCGGTCAAACCCCAGATAGCGGGTACCTTGAAAATGCAAAATCCCGTGATCCCCTTCGGCAATCATGCCGGCATCCCGCCAAGGCAAGCGCAGTTCCAGCCGGTCTCCGCTTTCAAATTGGAAGGTGGCATAGTAGCTGGTGTTGGTGGTGTGGGTGTTGCCGTCGTGATGATGGGCCCGGCGTCTGGCCACCACCGTGGCGGGGGCGCTAAGCCGTGGGGAGGCGTTGTTGCGGGACCATTCCCGCAGGCCGCGTATCACGGCAAAGAGAAACAGCGCCATCACCAATAGTGGAAATACAGAATATACAAAAGAAAACGGGTCAAGAAACATGGCCGAGTCCTCCTTTATAGGGCGTTATGCACGTTCTACCGCATCCATCAGCTCGATGGCAGCCAGATCTTTCTCAAAGCTCCAACGCGGCGCTTCGGTACCTTTCAGCACACCGAAGAAGTTGGCCAGCTCGTCCACATAGGCGTTCTCCACGATGTTGTCGCTGTAACGGCTGTCGTGTTCAAAGCTGGTATATGTATCCACAAATTGTTTGTCGCCGTCCCGGAACTCGTACAGCGCCTTGGGGTTGCCCTCCCAGAAGAGATGCAGCCCGTCGCCAAAACATTCAAAGTTGCGCACGGCTTTGGGGGAAACGACGTCTGCGGCCAGTACGCCCTGCGCACCGCTCTTATGGCGCAGCAGCAGGGTGGCGCAGTCGGGGTACGGCAGGCCCAGCCCGCTGATGGAGTCGGTCTGCACCGTCATGGTTTCCACGTCCCCAAAGGCGTCCAGCAGCCAAGGCAGGTCGATGCCGAAAATTTCCCGAACGCCGCCGGTACGGGCGTTGCCCACAAAGAAGTTTTTGTAATTCTCCCAGGTGTGCCAGTCAGGCAGATATTGCCCGATGTGGTAGAGATAGTGTACCGGTTTGCCAAAGTGCTGTACCGCTTGCTTGATATACTGGGTTTCCCGCCGGTAGAGCATGGTGGAGGACAGAAAGAGCGGCAACTGTTTTTGGGCTGCCTTGGCCATATTCTCGGCATAACCGTCCCGCACCAGATTCAGCTCGGTAAAAACCGGCAGGTCATGGTCCAGCAGTTCGCTGATGATGCCGGCATGGGACAAGGGGGCCGTGCAGACCAGTGCCGCATCAGGATGGGCAGCGTTTACCGCTTCGTCGATTCCGGCATAGGCAGCGGTCACAAGCCCCAGCGTTTGAGCTTCGGCGCGGCGAGCCTCGGCGCTGTCCACGCCGAAAATCTCCAGTGTGTCATCCATCCCTTGGGCCAGCCGGGCGCGGCGCTTACCCATGCTGCCCAGTCCTACAATAAGAAGTTTCATATCATATGCTCCTTTGGGGATCAAAGTCCGGCACAGGGCCGTCGTAAAAAGTCTTCACGGGGGTAAAATCAAAGCGGCGCAGCACCGCGCAGATCTTACCGCTGGTATCACCGCCGTTGTAGGGACTTTGGGCGGTGCGGGCGGTGGCGGCAAACGCAGGGGAGAGTGCTTTACGCAGCGCACGCTCGATGGCAGCGGCTTCGGCGGGACAGCTCACTACGTTGGCGCAGAGCAGCCGCCCGGCCTGCCGCTGACCGATGTTTACGGTAGGGACCCCAAACGTGGGGGTCTCCACCACACCCGACGAGGAGTTGCCGGCCACCAGAGAAGCGTATTGCATAGCTGAGAGATACCGCCGCAGGCCTAGACTTTGCAGAAAACCGGCGCGGTCGGGATGAGCGGCGGCGAAAGCCTGCATTGCTTCGGTGCAGATCCGGCCGCCGGCATCGGCGTTGGAGCCGGTGATCAGCCAGAATAGGTCCGGGATAGCCGCCATAGCTGTACACAGGGCCTTTACCTGATCGGCAGGATCAGGGGCGTCGGCACTGGTTTCGGGATGGTAGGTTACCAGAGCAAAGGGTCGGTCCAACGGGAACCCCGTGGATTCACACAGCTCCTGCCGGGTCATTTTGGGCAGGGTGCGGATGTTTTCATCCCCCAATCCGCCGACGCAGAAAACCCGGTCGGGTTCTTCCCCCATGCGTACCAGACGGGCGGCGCTGTCTGCACAGGAGGGAAAATGGAGGACCGCCATCTTGGTGATGCAATGGCGGTAGTACTCGTCGGCAGCGCCTAACGTTACATCCCCGCCGGAAATGTGGGCGATGGGCAGGTGCCGGGCCGCGGCCGCGGCTGCCACCCCAAAGATTTCGAACCGGTCGCCCAGCAATAGGACGGCGTCCGGACGATGGGCGGCAAAATAGCCGTCAAAAACGGTCAAGGTACGGGCGATGGTTTGTGCCACCGGCTCTTCGGCCTGTTGGAAGATGGACAGTCTTGCTGCAATGGGCAAGCCGTCGGCTTCGATCTCCCGGACCGTTTCCCCCAGCCATGGGCAGAGGTGCGCGCCGGTCACTACAAGCTGCAGCTGCAGCTTGGGATCCTTACCCATTTTCTGCAAAACGGGACGCAGCAGGCCGTATTCAGCCCGGGTGGCCGTTACAACGCAGATGGTACGCATAGGCAGTCCTTTCTGCACAGCGCGGCGGCAATTTTTGCCGCCGCCGCTGAGTTTACAGTTCGATTTTTTCATCCTCCGCAAAGGCGCGGGGAGCCGTCTTGCCCAGTACTTCGTACCAGCGCATAGGACTGATGCCGTCGCCGGGGCGCTTGGTGGTCAGGTTGTCGACGGTGAATACTTCCCCCGCCGCAATGGACCGGGCCGCCACAATGCTCTTGCGGGCTACGGCTTTATTGGGGGCCTCGCTGGCAGTCAGATGTTTGTGGCCGTCCCCCAGAGACGCCTCTACGTGGCGTACAGCCTCCACCATGGCTTTAAACTCGGTGGGGTCCAGACTGGCTTTCTGGTCGGGGCCGGGCAGCGTCTTGTCCAGCGTAAAATGTTTTTCGATGACCGAGGCACCCAGCACAGTGGCCGCTACATCGCATTCCCAGCCCGGGGTATGGTCGGACAGCCCCACCGGCAGGCCAAACTGGTCAAACAGCTCCAGCATGACGGTCAGGTTGGCATCTTCATAGGGGGTGGGGTATTGGGTATTGCAATGCAGTACAGTGGCCTCCGGGCAGCCGTTGTCATCCAGAATGGCCAGTGCGTCGGTGATCTCGTTGAGGTTGCTCATCCCGGTGGAAAGCAGCACCGGCGTGTGCAGCTTGGCCACCTCTTCCAGATAGGGGAGATTGGTAATCTCGCCGGAGGGAATCTTGATCAGCGGCAAGTTCAGCGTGCCGAGAAACTGCACACTGGGGATGTCGAACGGTGCCGACAGGTATTGAATGCCGATGGAATCGCAGTATTCCTTCAACTCCCGGTGTCCCTCAAAGGAAAAGTGCAGCTTGCGGATCATCTCCAACTGGCTTTCCGCAGCATCGGTGGTCTGCTTCTGGTATTCCGCCTTTTCGGCAAATTTGCTTACCACCAGCTCGGGCACGGCGGTCTGGTATTTGACAATATCGGCACCGCATTCTTTGGCGACCAGCGCCATGCGCTTGGCCATGGCAAGGTCCCCGTTGTGGTTGACCCCGGCTTCGGCAATAATCGTGACGGGCATAGTTCTCTCCTTTATTGGTATGTCAGGACTGGTTTTCCAGTTTGCGCCGCATTTTTTCCAGTTCTTCCAGCTGGCCCATATCCATCCAACTGCTCTCGGCAATGGGGTAGACCCCTACCTTTTCTCCGGCGGCACGGTAGCGTTCGATCACATCGGGGAAGCCAATAACCTCCCCGTCCTGCATTTCGTCCACCACCCGGGGTTCCACTACGTAGACGCCGGTGTTGGTCAGAAAATCCAGCTCCGGTTTTTCCCGCATGGCGGCGATCCCGCCGTCCGGTCCCAGTTCCACTACGCCGTACGGTACGGTATAGTGCTTGAAAGCACAGACCATTGTCACCAGATTGCCGTGCTTTTTGTGGTACTCGTAGATGTCCCCAAAATCCACATCCAGCAGCGTATCACAGTTGGTGAAGAAGAAGGGGGATTGGAGCTTTCCTTTGAGCAGGCAAAGCCCGCCGCCGGTGCCCATAAAGACATCTTCATCGGCAAAATCTACGGTGTAGTCCTTCTCCAACTCGTTGAAATAGGACTTGATCATGCCGCGTTTATAGTTGACGATCATGGTGAACTGGCGGCAGCCGAAATCCCGGAACCGATCCATAATCAGTTCGGCGATGGGCTGTTCGCCCACGGGGATCAGCGGCTTGGGCAGGATTTTCGTATAGGGGTAGAGCCGGGTCCCCAGTCCGCCGGCCATCATGACCACCGGAATATCGGCATGTTTGCGGTTGTCCACATCCAGACCGTGGGCAAAGACAATGTCGGTGATGACGCCCCGCTTGTCCAGAATGGGCAAGGCGTCGATGCGATTGGCCTGCAGGACCTCTTTGGCGCGGCCCCGTTCCGCTATGGGTAGGCTCAGCGGATGGTAGTTGGCCGCCAACTGCACAGCTTGATCGGGCGTGCCCCCCCGCAGGAAAAACTTGCGGATGTCCCCGTCGGTCAAAGCTGCTTCCAACCGGCCCTGCGGCGCAATAAACAGGATGCGCTGGCCGGTTTCGTCCAGCTTGCGCAGCGCTTCCAGCACGGTGGCGTCCGGTGCAAGGAACAATTCTTCTACTTGGATCAAAGGATGATCCCCCTCTCGGTCGGTGGTGGGTTACAGGCTCAAAACCGCCTGACAGACTCGCTCGCAATCCTCGAGCGACAGGTTGGTGGAGCAGGGAAGGTTGACGATGTATTTCCGGTAGTCTTGCGCCTTCTCCAGATGATAGCCTTCGTTGCGGGGGTAGTCGGCCTGCTCGTGGATCAAAGCCCAAACCGGGCGGGTCTGGATTTTTTGAGCTTGCAGTTTTTCGATGACAGTGTCCCGGTCCAGCCCGGAATCTTTCAGGTACAGGCTGAAGAACCAACGGTTGGGACGAACGCCCTTGGTGCGGAACGGCAGAATGTGCAGTCCCTGTACGCCGTCCAGCCGGGCTACATAGTGGTCATAAAGCTCCTTTTTGTGGGCGATGAAGCCTTCCAGCCGCTCCAGTTGGGCCAGTCCCAGACAGGCCTGCACGTTGGTCATACGGTAGTTGTAGCCGACCTCATCGTGGAGGAATTGCAGCATGTCCGCTTTGGCCTGCGTGGAAAGATGCTTGGCGTGTTCGGCCCAATCGGGATGGTTGGATACCACAGCACCGCCCGCCCCGGTGGTGATGATCTTGTTGCCGTTGAAGCTGTAACAGCCGATATCACCGATGGTGCCGGCAAACTTCCCGGCCAGAGGGCCCTCGGTATAGTGGGTGCCCAAAGCTTCGGTGGCATCCTCAATAAGGATGAGATGATAGCGCTGGGCGATCTCCAACAGGCGGGGCATGTCCGCCATATTGCCGAACACATGGACGGCTTCCAGCGCTTTTACATGGGCGCCGGTGGTTTTGTTGTAGAGTTTGCCGTCCCGCAGTTCACAGTGGGTGCGGCAGAAATCTTCTACGGCATCGGGATCGATGCAGAGCGAATCATCGCAACCGATAAAGATGGGCTCGGCCCCTACATAGCGGGTCAGCGGGTTGACTGCCGCGATGAAGGTCAGCGTGGGTACAATGACCTCATCCCCTCGGGTAATGCCGGCGGCCATGGCGGCCAGATGCAGCGCACTGGAACCGCCGTTGCAGGCTACGGCGCGGTCCATACCCAGATACCGGGCCAACGCCTCTTCAAATTCGGTGACCTTGCCGCCGCTGGTGGAAACCCAGCCGGAGGTAATGGCTTCCCCAGCCAGCTCGGCCTCCCGCGGACCAAAATTCGGGACCGAAAGGGGGATAAACTCAGACATACGGATTGCCTCCCTGTATGGTTACCGCAAAAATGCGGCCTATACTTACAAATATACATTGTCATTATACTGCGTTTGCCCTTTTACGGCAAGAGAAACCTCTATTTTGCACAGAAAAAGGGGCGCAGCCGCTATGGCCGCGCCCCTTGTATGGTTCTGAAATCCTTACAAATAGCTGAGTTCCTCTTTGCGTTTGCCCGCCAATTCCGGGTTATCCAGCACGGCACCGGCACCCAAGGCCACGCAATCCAGCGGGCTTTCGGCTACATGCACGGTAATGCCGGTTTCATTCTGAATCAGGGTGTCCAGCCCACGGAGCAGGGCACCGCCGCCCGACAGCATGATGCCCCGGTCGATGATGTCACTGGACAGTTCCGGCGGGGTGCGCTCCAAGGTGTCTTTGATGGCGTCTACGATGCGCAGCAGGCTTTCGCTCATTGCCTCCCGCACTTCCTCAGAACGGATTAAAATATCCTTGGGCAGGCCGTCCACCAGATTACGACCCTTGATCTCCATGCTGGTCTCGGGGTCCTGCGGACAGGCGGAACCGATCTCAATCTTGATTTGTTCGGCGGTGCGTTCGCCCACCAGCAGGTTATATTTCCGCTTGATAAAGGCAATGATGCTCTGGTCCAGCGTGTCGCCGGCACAGCGCACGCTGCGGCTGGCCACAATACCCGACAGGCTGATGACTGCCACTTCCGCCGTACCGCCGCCGATGTCAACAATCATGCTGCCCACAGCGTCGGTGGTGGGCAGCCCTGCACCGATGGCTGCCGCCATGGGTTCTTCCACAACGGTGACCTGCCGGGCACCGGCTTTGGCTGCTGCCTGCCGTACGGCACGGCGTTCCACTTCAGTCACACCGGAAGGGACACAGATGACCACCCGGGGACGGGCCAAAATATTGTTGCCGCAGGCCTGCCGGATAAAACTTTGCAGCATGGCGGCGGTGATGTCAAAATCGGCAATGACGCCGTCCTTCAGCGGCCGCACCGCCACGATGGAACCCGGGGCACGGCCGATGACGGCCTTGGCCTCGTGCCCTACGCTGCGAACCCGCAGCTCATCGCTGCGAGGGTCCACAGCCACCACGCTGGGTTCCCGCATGATGATCCCACGGCCTTTCATATAGACCAGCGTGTTCGCGGTGCCCAAATCAATGCCAATGTCTTTGGTAAACATAGCGCGTATTCTCCCGAAAAAAGCTTTGAAAAAATCTGCAATCCTGCTCATGCACAGCTCCCTCACTTGGGGGCTGCGCAGCGGTACCCGTCAGCAAAATTCGCGCAGCAACTGCGCCGCCCGGTGTACCGGCAGCCCCATAATATTGTAGTAGCACCCCGCAATGCCCGCGCACCACAACGCCGCATGGCCTTGAATGGCGTAAGCCCCGGCTTTGTCGTAAGGTTCCGGCGTGCGCACATAGGCCAGCAGATCCGCCTCCTCAATGGGGGAAAAGTGGACCAACGTAGTTTCAACCGTCGCAGCAGCCCGGGCACCGCGGCAGATGCATACACCGGTATGTACCTTGTGGGTGCAGCCCGAAAGCGCACGCAGCATCCGCAAAGCGTCGGCTTCATCGCGCGGTTTGCCGAACACTTCGCCGTTGCAGTCCACCACCGTGTCAAAGCCGCAGACAATGTCGGCGGGGTGCTGGGCTGCCACGGCGCGAGCTTTAGCGGTAGCCAACGCCTGCGCCAGATGAGCGGGGGTATCGGCGGCGATCTTGCTTTCATCCACGTCGCTGGTGATGACGGTGTAGTCCGTTGTGATCAAAGCCATCAATTCCCGGCGGCGCGGGCTGCCGGAAGCCAGAATCAAAGCCATGGCGGGGTCCTTTCGTGTTCGATTATAGTCGGGTGGGGACGTCGAAATCTGCCGCACCGACACGAGACTGGAAAATTTTGGAAATTGCTTGTCCTTACACCGTTCCGGTGGAGCCAAACCCGCCGGTGCCCCGGTCGGTATCGCTCAGCGTTTCAGCCTGCACAAAGGCGGCCTGCCAAACCGGGGCGATGCAAAGCTGGGCTACGCGCTCCCCGGGCTGGACGGTGTAGGGGGTGTCGGACAGGTTGATCATCGGCACCCGCAGTTCCCCACGGTAGTCGCTGTCAATAACACCCACGCCGTTGGCCATGCAGAGGCCGTGTTTGATGGAAAGCCCACTGCGAGCGTAGACCAAAGCCACACATTGGGCATTGGGCAGTTCGATAGCCAGCCCGGTCGGTACCAGAATCCGCTGCATCGGGGCGATGGTCAGCGGTTCATCCAGCAAAGCGCACAAGTCGGCGGCAGCGGCACCGGGGGTTGCGTAGACGGGCAGCTTGGCACGGGGGTCCAGTTTTTTGCAGGAAACGGTCATTTGCATAGAAAACCTCTCAGTTGTTGGTATAGTATAGCCCACGGGTGAACTCGCTGTCAAACGGTTGACCCGCCGTTAAGGCGTCCAAAATCTGGGCGGTACGGGCAGGGGACTCGGTGGTGAAGGCCGCTACCGCCACATCCACCGGCAATTCGGTCATTCGGTCTCCCATATACAGCGGTACGGGGTTCCATACCGTGCGGATCCACGCGCCACCGGGTGCCGAGCAGGTCACGGTGAAATCCCGGCCTTTGCGGTCCCGCAGCGTGCCGCCGCCGGAACATTGGGCGCAGCTTCGTACGTTGCGCAGGGGGCAGGCCCGGGTCAGCATCAGCGGAATATGCCCGTAACAAAGGGCCGCTGTGGGGATGGGAGCCTCTTTATATAGGGGGGCGATTGCCTGCATAGCGTTGAGGGCGGTTTCGGGATGAAGCAGGAGCCCCCGCAGTCCCAATTCCGTATAACGGGCGGCAGACAAGGGGTTGGTAATATTAAGCCCCAACCCGCCATAGAGCGGCCAATTCTGGGCAATCCGCAGATGGGCAACATTGTTTGCTACCGCACCGGCAAAACCGGCGCCTTGCAGCGATTGCAGCCGAGCGGTAGCCTGGGCTTCCAGCTTACCGAACATGACCCGGGGCAGTTCCAGCAAGGTTTTGCTGCGCCAATGGGCGGGGATTTTGTCAGCCTCACTGAGGGGGAAGATCAGCCATTGCAGCCGGTCCACAAAGTTTGCCGGACATTGGGCGACAGTGGCAAACCGGGCGGCCAGTGTGGGGACGGCCCCTACGGGATGGGAAGCAAAGTGGGGTGCAAGATAAGGCTGTACCCCATGGGGGACAACCACCGAGCGCTTTTCCAACAGCGTTTCCAAAGCCTCCCGGCGCAGTTCATTCCAGACACTGCCCGGCAAAAAGCCCGGGGTGCCCTGTAAATCCACCGCTTCGCAGACGAAGGGCGTGCCGCCGGTCTTGCCCAGTGCCCGCTGGATGGCAGGGGTTTGGTCTTTCTGGGCGGGCTGCGGCACTTCTTCGCTGTAAACCACTGCCTTGTGGCCGTCCTCGTCGGTTACCGAGAGTTTGACGCCTTCGGTTTCACAGGTGGCGGTAAAACGCACGGGGATGCGCTGCAACTCCCGGCGGAAAAGCTCCCGGGCCTTGGGGGTGGCGGCGCGGGTGGCGGCGGCATCGGCCTCGGTGCGCACGCCGAACATCTTGCCATCGTTGCGTCCGGTCAGGTAACCGTCGGTGAAGCCCGAACGGGAGAAAATATCCCGCACCAGTGCCTCATCATAGGGCTGTCCGGCCCGCACAGCGCGGCAGGCAGCCACACTGGCTGCCGCGTATTCGGGGGTGCGCAGCCGGCCTTCGATCTTGACGCT
Source organism: uncultured Subdoligranulum sp. (assembly GCF_937890665.1). Next base: position 28,705 of record NZ_CALADU010000095.1, on the reverse strand, counting down.
GGCCACACCGGCATCCATCAGCTCCCGCAGGTGGGGGATATGGTCCATATCCTTAAGGCTTAGGTGGCAGGCTTGGCCCGGTTTGCCCGGTGCCAGCCCGGCCGAGGCGTCAAATGGCAGGCGGCAGGGCCCCGCACAGGCGCCGCGGTTGCCGCTGCGTCCGCCCAGAAAAGCGCTCATCATGCATTGGCCGCTGACGCTCATGCAGAGTGCGCCATGAATGAATACCTCACATTCAATGGGGCTGGCGGCACAAACGGCCCGGATCTCTTCCAACGAAAGTTCCCGGGCGAGAATCACCCGGTCGTAGCCCAACGATGCCAACTCCTGCGCACCGGCGGGGGTATGCACGCTCATTTGGGTGGAGCCGTGCAGATGCAACGTGGGGGCAATCTGCTTTACAAGCTGAGCGGTGGCCAGATCGTCGGAAATGACCGCGTCAGCACCGGCTTGGGCCACGGCGCGTACCGCGTCGGCCAAGCCATCCAGCTCCCGAGCATAGACCAAGGTGTTCAGGGTGACGTGGACCCGCACGCCCCGGGCATGGCAGAAGGCCACGGCCTCCCGCAGCTCCTCGGGCGTAAAGTTGCCCGCCGTGCGGCGGGCATTAAATCCGGTAAGCCCCAGATAAACAGCATCAGCGCCGCTGAACACAGCGGCGCCAAGCATTTCGCGGTTGCCCGCGGGGGCTAAAATCTCCAGCGGGCGGCTCACGGCATCTCCTGACTGTTCTGGGAACGGCGCAAACGGCGTTCCAGTTCATCGATCCGGCGTTTCAGCGTGGCGTTTTCGCGGCGCACTTCCTCGGCGGCCATCTTGGCACTGGCGGCATCTTCGAGGTAATCCTTGATCTGGCGGCGCATATTATCGGCACTGCCGCTGGCCTTTTCCAGTTCGTCCCGATAATTCAGCGCTGTCATGACGGCAGCGGTGGTAATGGAAACGGAATTGGAGGAGGCCATCAGCTCGTTCATGTCCAGATTCAGCCGGTCAGCCAGATTCTGCATATAGTCTTCACTCTCGCTGGTATTGACCACATAGCTGGACCCACAGATGTTCAGCCGTACTTTTGAAGTAGCCATTCCCATAAAAATTGTGCTCCTTCCTGCTTTATGTTTAAATTGAATCCTGCGTCAACGGGCAGGCGAGAAAAATCTTACCAATATTATAATACAAAACGGCAATCAGCAAAAGCCCTTTTTGTGGAAAAGTGTAAAAAAGCCGTCAAAGAGGCAATTTTCCCTTGCGCAATTCCCAAAATGTGGCTATAATCAATAATATGGCAATTTTGGATGCCGTTAAACTTAGGAAAAATCAGTGATCCCAAAACAAAATAGTAAGGAGAGAACGATTTTGAAATATACCAAGCGTGAGTTTGAGAAGATGCTCAAAGATACTCTGATGAGCGAGTGCAATGTCACGTTGGACACTGCATCCGCCGATCAGATCTACCGTTGTTTGGCTTCCATCACCCGCCAGATCATGTCGGACCGCCAGAAGCGGTTCCAGTCCAAGGTCTTGGGCGAGGGCAAAAAGCAGGTATATTATCTCTGCATGGAATTTTTGATGGGCCGCAGCCTGCGCACCAGCCTGTTCAACCTTGGGCTGAACGAGGTGGCAGAGAGCGTTCTGGCCGATGCCGACATTAAGATCGATACCATCTACGATCGGGAACCCGATGCGGGCCTTGGCAATGGCGGTTTGGGCCGTCTGGCTGCCTGCTATCTGGACGGTATGGCTACGGATTGCATCCCCGGTACCGGTTACTCCATCCTGTACGAGTACGGCATCTTCAAGCAGAAGATCGTGGACGGCTGGCAGCAGGAAACGGCGGACAACTGGCTGCCCGGCGGTCAGGTGTGGATCAAGTCCCATCCCGATCAGGCGCAGGAGATCCGTTTTGACGGTCAGGCCATCGAGACCTGGGAGGGCGGCTTCCATCACGTCAAGTACGAGAACTACAACTCGGTCATCGCCGTGCCCAACGATATGTATGTGGCCGGTTACGGCAGTCAGGGTGTTTCCAAGCTGCGTCTGTGGCAGGCCAAGGCGCCCAGCTTTGATATGAGCAGCTTCAACGCCGGCAATTACAACACGGCCATCAGCCAGTCTGCCTCCGCAGAGCTGATCTCCAAGATCCTTTACCCCAACGACAACCATACCGAAGGCAAGATTCTGCGTCTGCGTCAGCAGTACTTCTTCTCGGCTGCGTCCATTGCCGACATTCTGCAGAACCACCTGAACCAGTACGGCACCCTGGACAACCTGCCCGACAAGGTGGCTATCCAGCTGAACGACACCCATCCCACCGTGGCCATCCCCGAAATGATGCGCATTTTGTTGGATGAGTGCAGCTACGACTGGGATACCGCTTTCGATATCTGCCGCAAGGTATTTGCCTACACCAACCACACCGTCATGAGCGAGGCGTTGGAGAAGTGGAACGCCGATATCTTCCGCAGCACGCTGCCCCGTATCTGGCAGATCGTCTGCGAGTTGGACCGCCGCTGCCGCATCGAGCTGGAAAAGGCGTTCCCCGGCGACTACGGCAAGATCAATTATATGGCCATTTTGGGCGACAATCAGGTGCGCACGGCCAATATTTGCGCCTATGTCTGCCATGCCATCAACGGCGTTTCCAAGCTGCATAGCGAGATCATCAAGGATAGCGTCTTCCATGACTACTATCTGTTCAAGCCCAAGGCGTTCAAGAACGTCACCAACGGCATTGCCTATCGCCGCTGGCTGCTGGCGTCCAACCCCGGTCTGACCAACCTGCTGGAGGAAACCATCGGCGACGGCTTCAAGACCGATGCCTCCAACCTGAAAAAGCTGGAGCAGTTTGCCGATGATGCTGCTGTGCAGGAGAAGCTGGCCAAGGTCAAACATGAAAACAAGGTAATTTTTGCCAACTATCTGCAAAAGTCTACCGGCCAGATCATCGATCCTGATTCGATTTTCGACTGTCAGGTTAAGCGGATGCATGAGTACAAGCGTCAGCATCTGAATGCCCTGAACATTGCGGCAGAGTATCTCTACCTGAAGAATAACCCCAACGCCGAGTTCACCCCCAAGACCTATATTTTCGGCGCCAAGGCGGCCCCCGGCTACTATATGGCCAAGCAGATGATTCGTATGATCTGCAAGCTGGGCAAGATGATCGACGAGGATCCCGCAGTGCGCGATAAGCTGCGTGTGGTCTATCTGGAAGATTACTGCGTCACTCTGTCCGAGCGTCTGATGCCCGCCTCTGAAGTTTCTGAGCAGATCTCTCTGGCTGGCACCGAGGCTTCCGGTACCGGCAACATGAAGTTCATGCTCAACGGTGCCATCACCCTCGGCACGCTGGACGGCGCCAACGTAGAAATTGCCGATGCTGCCGGTCATGACAACGAGATCATCTTCGGTATGCTTACCCCCGAGGTCAACGCCCTCAAGGGGATGGGATACCATCCTTCTGCCTTCATTTCCGGCGACAACACTGCGATGGCAGTTCTGGATATGCTGGAAAAGGGCTGGAATGGTGAGAACTTCAGCGAAGTGACCAACAACCTGCGCAACTCTGACCCGTACATGGTCATGGCAGACTTCAAGGATTACCGCCGTGCCCAGCAGACTGTCCAGCAGCTGTACCAGGACAAGAAGAAGTGGAACCACATGAGCCTGATGAACATTGCCAATGCGGGCATCTTCAGTGCCGACCGTTCCATCATGGACTACGCGCGCGACATCTGGGGTGCCACGCCGGTCAAATAATTTCCCTGTGTAATTTTGCTGCCGCGGCCGTCTGACCGCGGCAGTTTTACTCTGAACAGGGGGCTTTGTATGCCGCACACCTATTACAACAGTTTTGATCCTGCCTGCAAGACGCCTTTCGGCGCTGTGGAGGCTGGGCAGGAAGTGACCTTTCACCTGACCGTCCCCGAGCAGTTGGGCTATGTGGATCCTCATCTGGTTCTGACCAAAGACAAGGAGGACCCTGTCCACTACCGCATGAATTTTGACGGTCAGACACCGCAGGTCAACCACTTTACCTTTCGCATCGCACCGACCACACCGGGATTGTACTTTTATTATTTCGACCTGTACACCGATTTTCGCAAGATTTATCGGGGCGGCGGTGGGGAAGGGGTGCTTAGTTGGACGGGGGGCGCCAGTTGGCAGTTGACCGTCTACGAAAAAGGCTTCACCACACCGGACTGGTTCCGCAATGGAACGATGTACCAGATTTTCCCGGACCGTTTTTGTGAGGGAATCCCCAATAAACCCATGCCTTTTGCCGATCGGATCTACCGGGCCGACAAAACCGGTGAGCCCTATTTCTGGCCCAACGAGCAGGACGATGGCTACCTGAACATGGATTATTACGGCGGGGACTTTGCGGGCATCCAGCAAAAGCTGCCCTACCTGCGGGAGTTGGGCGTGACCTGCATCTATCTCAACCCGATTTTTGAGGCCCATGCCAACCATCGCTACAATACGGCCAACTACCTCAAGGCGGACCCCTTGCTGGGCACCAACGCCGATTTCGCGGCGTTATGCGCTGCCGCCAAAAAGGAGGGCATCCGCATCATTCTGGATGGGGTGTTCAGCCATACGGGATCGGATTCCCTTTATTTCAACCGGGAAGGCCGCTATGGACCTGGCGGTGCCTATCGTGACCGCCACTCGCCCTATCGAAGCTGGTACGACTTCGATTCCGGTTACCCCAGCGGGTATCGTTGCTGGTGGGGCTTTGAAACCCTGCCTGAAGTGCAGGAAGATTCCCCCTCCTACGAGGAATTTGTCTGCGGTAAGGGCGGCGTCATCGATACATGGCTGGGACTGGGAGCTTCCGGCTTCCGGTTGGATGTGGCCGATGAGTTGCCCGACGAGTTTATCGAAAAGATCCGGCAGGCTGTCAAAGCCCATGGCGAAGATAAACTGCTCATAGGGGAAGTGTGGGAGGACGCTACCACCAAGGAAGCCTTTGGACGCCGCCGCACCTACCTACGGGGCAAGGGACTGGACACGGTCATGAATTATCCCTTCCGCAACGCCGTATTGGACTACCTGCGGGGGGCCGACGTGGCGGCAGTGAGCGAGCAACTGCTGACGATCTGTGAGAACTATCCGCCGCCGGCACTCCACTGCCTGATGAACTTCCTTTCTACCCACGATACAGAGCGGGCACTGACCGCCATAGCAGGGGAACCTGCCAACGGCCGGGACCGTTACTGGCAGAGCGGCCGCCGTATCCCGCCCAGCAAAGTGGAGGAAGGTCTGCGCAAGATGCTGTTGGGGTATGCGATGATCTTCACGCTGCCCGGCGTGCCATGCGTCTACTACGGCGACGAGATTGGGATGCAAGGCTACCGGGACCCCTTCAACCGGGCCTACTTTGACTGGAATTCCACCGAGGAACGGCTGCGTGGACCGATGAAGACCCTTTCGCGGCTGCGCAAGAGCTGCGATGCCTTTGACGGCGGCCGGTTTGAAATCGTCCGTGCCGAAGGGGATATCCTTCACTACCGGCGGGTGGGCAGGAAGCAGACGGCGGAGATCATTTTGAACCGTGGTCCGCATCTTTTGGCAGAAACAGCCTTTGGTAAATCCACCGAAGTCAATCCCGGCGGCTTCACCGTTTTGGTGGAGGATAACGCTCCGGTTCATGTGGGGTATTTTTCCATCTATTAAATTATGAAGCGCTTTGGCTGCTATGGACGGCGGCCAAAGCGCTTTTTGCTGGCGGAAAAAGGGCTGCCGTACAAGCAAAAACGTCTTCTATACAGAGGAAGCGGAATCTATGTGGTAAACGGGAAATTTACAAGTAAGAATCTTGACAGTCTTCGTTTAACATGTTAAAGTGTTGACAAAGAAGGTCCTGTACGGAAGGAGGTTCCGTCCTATGTCGACAGACGTCTTTTTTTGGCTGATTGCCGTGATCGCTTTTGTGGTGCTGGAAGCTTCCACCACTGCACTGGTGTCCATCTGGTTTGCGGCAGGGGCCGCAGCCGCAATGATCGTAAGTTTCTTCACTGAATCCCTGTCGGTGCAGATCGCGGTCTTTGCGGTGGTTTCCGCAGTGGCGCTGCTTATCATGATCCCTACGCTGGCCAAGCGCCGCAAACAGCGGAAAGCGCCGGTCACCAATGGTTCCCCGCTGACCATCGGGAAGCAGGGTGTGGTGTTGGTGGACATTCAGCCAGGATACTTGGGTCGTGTGCGGGTAGATGGTTTGGACTGGCAGGCCCGCGCCGAAGCCCCCATGCCGCAAGGCACGCCCTGCCGTGTCACCGATGTGGATGGCGCGATTCTCATCGTATGTCCGGTGACTGTGGACACAACAGCCACCGCCTGATTTTGGAAGAAAAAAGGAGGTCCCTCTATGTTACTGATTTTTGCCATACTGTTGGTGGTGGTTCTGATCATTTTGGTGCGCTGCATCGTCATCGTGCCGCAGTCCAATGCCTATGTGACCGAGTGGCTTGGTGTCTACAAAGACACTTGGGGCGCCGGCCTGCATATCCGCACCCCCTTTGTGGAGCGGGTGGCCCGCAAAGTTTCCCTGAAGGAAGAAGCGGCAGATTTCCCGCCTCAGCCGGTCATCACCCGGGATAACGTCACCATGATGATCGACACGGTGGTGTTCTTCCAAGTGTTTGACGCGAAGCTCTATGCCTACGGTGTCAACCGTCCGATTCAGGCTATCGAAAATTTGTCTGCCACCACGCTGCGTGATATCATCGGTTCGATGACGTTGGACGAAACGCTGACCAGCCGGGATGCCATCAACACGCGTATCACCGCCAGCCTTGATGAATCCACCGACCGTTGGGGCATCAAGGTCAACCGTGTGGAACTGAAAAATATCGAACCGCCGCTGGAAATTCGGCAGGCCATGGAAAAGCAGATGAAAGCTGACCGGGAAAAGCGCGCCTCCATCTTGTTGGCGGAAGGCGAAAAGCAGGCTGCCATCACCCGTGCAGAGGGCGAGAAGGAGTCGGCAATCCTGCGGGCGGAAGCCGTCAAGCAGCAGCGCATTCGGGAGGCCGAAGGTGAGGCGCAGGCCCTGCTGACGGTGCAGAAGGCGCAGGCCGATGCCATCCGGCTGATCAACGAGGCCAATCCCAACCATAACTTCTTGGCGCTGCGCAGCATGGAAGCGATGGAAAAGGTGGCCGACGGCAAGGCTACCAAGCTCATTGTACCCAGCGATATGCAGAATCTGGCGGCCACTGTGGCGGCCATTCAGGAAATTTCTGGCGGCGCGGCCAAGTAAAACAAAAGATACAGCAAACAGACCGGGACGGCGTTGGTCGTCCCTCTTTTGTTGTATCAGCCGATCCAAGCCCGAGCCAATGCGGCGGCTACGGCGGGAATATCCTCCTCTTTCAAGGCGGAATAACCTGCCACCACCGTGTCCGGTGGACAGTATTCGGGACGGGCTAGGTAGTATTCCCGCAATCCACGCAGCCGAACGCCTTCCCGGGCAGCGGCTTCCACCATAGCCGTTTCTCCGCCAGCCCCGGACAGCGTCAGCAAAAAGTGAAGTCCGCTGTGTACGCTGCCCAACGTGACACCCGGCAACTGACAGCGCAGCGCCGCGGCAAAAGCTTCCATCCGGCGCTTGTAGACCAAACGCATCCGCGCCAAATGACGGGTAAAATAGCCGCCTGCCATAAATTCGGCAAGGGTTTGTTGGTCAAAACGTCCTACGGTGTTGGCATACACGGCAAAATCTTGTCGGTAGCGAGCCAGCAAATTGCGGGGCAGCACCATGCAGGCGATGCGAATTCCCGGCGCCAAACTTTTCGAGAAAGTGGTCAGATAGACTACCGGTCCGTCGGGACCGGCCATTCCTTGCAGGCTGGGCAGGGGGCGGGTGTCAAAGCGAAATTCCGAGTCATAGTCGTCCTCTAAGATATATCGCCCCGGCTGCGCTGCCGCCCAAGCCAGAATCTGTGCGCGCCGTGGGGCGGGCATCGTTACGCCGGTGGGAAAATGATGGCTGGGAGTCAGGTAACAAAGGTTGGCGCCGCTTTCTTCCAGTGCTTCGGCGGAAAGGCCCTCCTGATCGATGTCCACCAACCGACAGGGGATACCATTGTTCTGCAGCACGGCCCGGGTCCGAGAGTAGCCGGGGTTTTCCACCGCGGCGGTGCTGCCCGCAAACAGGTGTGCCAGACAACCCAGCAGATATTCTATGCCGGCGCCAATCACGATCTGCTCAGGGGTGCAATCGACGCCGCGATAGGCCGAAAGATACCGGGCAATCTGGAGCCGCAGCGCTTCATCCCCCTGCATCTCGCCGCGCTGCAACAACTCAGGGCGTTGGTAAAGCATTTCCTTTTGGATGCGTCCCCAACTGCGTGCCGGGAACAAATCGGTGTCGATGCTGCCGGTGGACAGGTCATACCGTGGCGCGGGGACTGCCGGCTCTTGCACAGCGGAAACCGGCGTGGAACGCACTTGGCGATTGTGCAGCATGCCGTAGGTCTTTTGCACATAAAATCCGCTGCGTGGCCGGGCCTCTGCCAGACCTTCCGCGGCCAGCATCTGGTAGGCGCTGTCCACGGTGTTGATGCTGACCCCTTGCTGGGCGGCCATGGTGCGCCGGCCGGGCAGTGCGGTGCCGGGCGCTCGCTGACCACTGCGGATTTCATCCGCCAGCGCGTGATAGAGCTGTTCGTATAGAGGGATTTTCTCCTCGGGATGCAGTTCGATCATGAAAAGCCACCTCCAACTGGCACCATAAAAAAATCAAAAACTGGGCATTTATTCGGAGCCAGAAAACGCTATAATAGGAGCATACCCTGCAGGAAAGAATTTGTCAACCGCCCTCATGCGCAAAAGGGGTGGAGAAAATCAATACAAGGAGTGGTTTTACCATGGATACTGCAACAATGTGGTTGCTGCTGTTTGCCGCGGTGGCGGCGGCGCTGCTGATTGCCGCGCTGACCAAAACCAAGTTTACCGTGCAAAAGATCAGCATGGTGGGCGTTATGGCGGCATTGAGCTTTGTGGCCTACGAGTTTTTCCGCATCCCTTTTGCGGGGGGTTCTTCCTTTCATCTGGGCAACACTTTCACGGCGTTGACGGCCTTGCTGCTGGACGGTGTTTCGGGCGGGTTGGCAGGCGCGATTGGTCTGGCGCTGGCCGATGTGATCGCCGGGGATCCGGGTTATGCTTTTACCACCTTTATCTTGAAGTTTATCATTGGCATCGTCTGTGGCTTCACGGCGCACCGTGTTTTCAAGCTGGGTCACCGCAAAGGGGACGGCAAAGCGCGGTATCTGGTTATGGTGACCGCCAGTGCGTTCAGCGGCCTGCTGGTCAATGTCTTTACCGACCCCTTGATTGGCTACTTCCGGGACCGGTACATTTTTGGCCAGCCTGTTGAGGTGGCCACGGTACTTATCAAAGTTGCCGGCGGTGTGACGTTGGTCAATTCGTTGGTGTCTACGGTTTGCGCGGTGGTTTTGTATCTGGCTTTGGAGCCGGCTCTTACGCGGGCGCATTTGCTCCCCAAACAGGCATGAACTAAGAAAAGACCCCTGCATCTGCAGGGGTTTGTCTTTTGCGCGCTAAAATATGTAAAAATTGCGAAAACACTGGCGCTTGCGGCAAAAATAGTGTACAATAGACGATATATGTAAAAGCGTTGTACAGAAAAATGGGGGCGCACAGAAAGTCCCTTTGCGCGAAAGGAAACGCAATGGCACGCAAAACAAAGCAAAATGCAAAAAAGATGCCGCTGGATCTCCGCAGCAAGATGTACCTTGTCATGGGTTTGTGCAGTCTGATGCTGCTGGTCAGCGTAGCTATATCCTTTGTATTGGTGGGCGGTCTGGATTTGTTCGCCTCGGAGGAAGAGGTAACCTCGGACAGCGAGTCCCTTGTGACCGAAAGCGGGTACAATAAGGACGAAAATACTATCGATGCAACGCAGTATTCTTCCACGATTTTGGAAGAGAGCGAGGATGCCGGGCAGAGTTATGTGGATGAGACCCTTTTCCTAGGGGACAGCAACACGGCGCGTATGTACCGCATGTTCGATTACTGCACCTACGACAATGCCATTGGCTCGGTGGGCATGAGTGCCCGTTCGCTGGCTACCTATGCTTGTGTGCAGTTACAGGGCTATTCCAATTATGTGACAATGGCCAAAGCCGTGGCCTTGATGCAGCCGCGCCGTGTGATTTTGACCTTCGGCACCAACGATTTGAGCCCCAGCTATTCGGCAGAAAAATTTGTAGAGAACTATCAGGCGGGCATCGAAACCATCGTGGAAGCCTATCCCAGTGTGGACATCATTGTGAATTCCATCCCGCCGCTGGGCAAGGTACACTCCAACCAGAACTTGACCCAGACGCAGGTGGACGAGTACAACAAAGCGCTGGTGGAGATGTGCAAAGAAAATGATTGGAAATTCTTGAACAGCGCTGAGGTGCTCAAGGATTCTTCCACCGGTTACGCCAAGAGCGGATACGTGGAATCCAGCGACGGAATCCACTTGACCAAGGCAGCGATGGAAGAACTGTTCGACTATGTGCGTACCCACAGCTATATTACCGAAGATGATCGTCCTACCGTAAAAAATGTGGCAAAGCACATCGGGGATAAGGATGTTTCCTCTTCCACGGCGTCTACGGTGACCAACACCTCGTCGTCCAGTGCGGCGCAGAGCCAGTCGCAGTCCTCCTCGTCGGAGGTTGTGGTTACCCCGGCACCTACGGCGGCGCCGACGGTAGCGCCGACTCCGGTTCCGACGCAGGCGCCTACGCCAGTACCGACACAGGCACCCACCCCGGTGCCCACGGAAGCACCTACTCCCGAACCGGCTACCCCCACGCCGGTACCGGCTACTCCTACACCGGTGCCGACGGAGGCGCCGCCTCCGGAGTCTACCGATTCGCCTTCTGGTGGATCGAGTTCCGGCGACGGTGAGCAGAACTCCGGAACCGATAACACAGCCGAAACAGACGGCAACGAAACCGCCTGATTTCTGGTACAAATACTTAGCCCCCACAGCATCCCAACGGAATGCTGCGAGGGCTTTTCTTATTCTGCGGTTGATTTGTTTTTTTGCTGCCCGGCTTGTAGACGGGCAAGGCTAATGCCGTCCACATAGTCGTTGATCAGGTCGTTCAGACCACACCAAAAATCTAAGGTCTGGCATTGATCTCGGCGGGGACAATCCACGTTGGCGCCAAGGCAGGGGATGGCAGTCAGCTCGCCCTCCACTGCACGCAAAATTTCCCCGGCAGTGATCTGCTCGGCGGGGCGCGCCAGCCGATACCCGCCCTGTGCCCCGCGGACGCTGGTGACCAGCCCGGCTTTGGCAAGGGGCGTGATGATCTGTTCCAGATATTTTAGGCTGATCTGCTGGGTATCGCTGATCTCTTTCAGGGGTACCAGTGTCTCGCCGTGGTTGGCCAGCTCCACCATCAGGCGCAAAGCGTAACGGTCGCGGGTCGAAAATTTCATCTGGGTTGCCTCTTTCTTTGTGTTGGATTACCATTACCATACCATATTTGTAGGAAATTGGCAAGCCCTTTGTGGATTTTTGCCTTGGTTTGTATAAAATTCTGATTTTAGACACATTTTATGCAAAAAGTGTTGACAGATGCCGCAAACAAGTCTATACTCATAGCCAGAGAAGCCGTTTACCGGCTTGCCCAATTTGCAAAAAAGGGGAACACAGGCGATGAACCGTAGCCGTCACTTTGGCATGATGATGTGCATGTGCAGTTTGCTTCGGCGGCCTGTGCTTGCCTTCTCGTGCGCGAATTTGGGCGCGTAAAGAAAGGAACACAGCGGGGTGCCGAAGCGGTTCGGCGCCCCGCTTTTGTTTTGGCTTCTAATCCGATAAGGAGGACATTGTAATGGAACGTGGTCCGGTATACAAACAGCCCGGTGTGCGAATGTGACGGCAGGTAGAGGGACCTGCCCGCACACAACACCACACAACCAAATGAAAAGGAGATTTTACCTATGAAAAAGTTGATTTCTGCTGCTCTGGCCGGTACGCTGGCTCTTAGCCTTGCCGCCTGCGGTTCTACCGCTTCTGTTTCCGAATCCACCGCGACCTCGGCTTCCTCGGAAGCTGCCTCTACGGCGGAGACTGGCAGCGATTTGGCCGGGACTACCATCAAGGTGGCGGCCTCTCCCACGCCTCACGCCGAGATCCTCAATGTGGCCAAGGAACTGCTGGCAGAGCAGGGCATTACGCTGGAAATCGTTGAGTTCAGCGATTATGTGCAGCCCAATATGGTCACCGAAAGCGGTGAAGTGGACGCGAACTACTTCCAGCATCAGCCCTACCTCGACTCCTTTAACGAGGAAAACGGCACCCATCTGGTCAGCGTAGGTGACATTCACTACGAGCCGCTGGGCATCTACCCCGGCAAGAGTCAGAGTCTGGAGGAGATCCCTGACGGCGCGGTTATCACGGTGCCCAACGACACCACCAACGAAGCCCGTGCGTTGCAGCTTCTGGCTGCACAGGGCATCATCACCATCCGGGAGGATGCGGGTCTGACTGCCACCGTCAATGACATTACCGAAAATCCCCACAATGTGGAGGTAAAGGAACTGGAAGCTGCTCAGTTGCCCCGTACGCTGGCGGATGTAGACTACGCGGTGATGAACGGCAACTATGCGTTGGAAGCCGGCTTCTCGGTAGGCAATGACGCGCTGGCCACCGAGGATGCTTCCTCGGAAGCGGCCCAGACCTACGCCAATGTGCTGGTGGTCAAGGAAGGCAACGAAAATAACCCCGGCGTACAGGCTCTGCTGCAGGCTTTGCAGAGTCAGGAAGTCAAGGATTACATCAACGAGACCTATGACGGCGCTGTTGTGGCCCTTTTCTAAGTAAAAACGGCAAAAAGCCTTGCAAGCCCGGGGCATGTAAGGTACAATCAATAGGGAACGGGCGTTGGTCCCGTTCCCTATTGTAGAATGAGGGGGAAAACCCATGATCGAATTGCAACACCTGACCAAACGCTTTGCCACCAAAAGCGGTACGGTCGTCGCCTTGAACGATATCAACCTGACCATCCGGGACGGAGATATCTACGGCATCATCGGCATGTCCGGTGCAGGCAAATCCACCTTGGTGCGCTGCATCAATATGCTGGAACGACCCGATGAAGGCAATGTGGTGGTGGACGGCCACCAGATGCAGCAGCTCAGTGCGGCTGAACTGCGTGCGGCACGCCGCGACATCACGATGATCTTTCAGCAGTTCAACCTGCTGATGCAGCGCACCTGCCTGCGCAACATTATGTTCCCGATGGAGCTGGCCAAAGTGCCGAAGGAAAAGGCGGAAACCCGTGCCCGGGAACTGCTGGAATTGGTGGGCTTGCCGGATAAAGCGGAAGCCTATCCGGCCCAGCTCTCCGGCGGACAGAAACAGCGCATTGCCATTGCCCGTGCGCTGGCTACCAATCCCAAAGTTTTGCTGTGCGACGAGGCGACCAGTGCGCTGGACCCCAACACTACCCACGCCATCCTGCAGTTGATCCAGAAGATCAACCGGGAGCTGGGGATTACGGTGGTGGTCATCACCCACCAGATGAGCGTTGTGGAGGAAATCTGCAACCGTGTGGCGATTCTGGATGAAGGTACCGTAGTGGAAGAAGGGGAGGTACAGGCAATCTTCAGCCACCCCACCTCCGATGCGGCGCGGCGGCTGGTCTATCCGGCTGGGGCGCCCAAGGCGGAAGCTATGCCGGGGCACAAGCTGGTCCGGGTAGCGTTCAACGGTACCCAGACCACCGACAAACCGCTGGTGGCCAGCTTGGCCATCCAGTGCGGCGCGCTGGTGTCGATTTTGGCAGCAGATACCCGGGTGGTAAATGGGCAGACGCTGGGCAGCATGCTGTTGGCTTTGCCGGAAGATGAAACCGCAGACAAAGCGATGGAGTACATTCGGAACTATCCCGGCATTACCTGTGAGGAGGTGAACGGCTGATGGCAGAATTGTTGGCAAGTAAAGAGTGGGCTACTTTTTTGCAGGTATTGCCCACCATCCCCTTTGAAACGTGGGAAACCATCTGGTCCACGGCCGTAGCCACTTTGTTGGCCTTGGTTTTCGGTTGGGCGTCTGCCTTGTGACGGGTGAAGCCGGCGGCATTCGGCCTTTGCCGCGTTGGTTTATGAGCCTGCTCAATGCAGTGATCAACCTGCTGCGCAGTGTGCCGTTCCTGATTTTGATGATCATTGTCATCCCGCTGTCCCGGCTGCTGCTGGGGACTTCTATCGGTACGCCGGCTTCGATTGTGCCGTTGGTCATTGCTTCTTTTCCCTTTGTTTCCCGTCTGGTGGAAACCAGCATCCGAGAGGTGGATGCCGGTGTGATCGAAGCGGCCCAAAGCATGGGCGCCACACCGCTGCAGATCATTACCAAAGTCATGATTCCTGAGAGTATGCCCAGTTTGATCGCCAACGTGACCATTGCCACCACCACCATCATGGGCTATGGCGCTATGGCAGCTATTATCGGCGGCGGTGGTTTGGGCAAAATCGCCATCAACTACGGCTACTATCGCTTCAACGGTCTGCTGGAAATCTTCGCTACCGCTTTGCTGGTCATTCTGGTACAGATTCTGCAAACCGTGGGAACCTATCTGGCCAACCGCTGCGACAAGCGGATCCAGCGCTGAAAGCGACTTGCCGGATTTTTCCAAATTCATAAAAGGTTCAAAATCATGTGACAACTCGGACACATTCGCCCGTTATCCTATAAGGGAAGTCAAGGTACATACCAAAGACCCAATTCACTGTCGCCGGACCATGCGAGGGGCAAATGTCCCGGCCCGGCGCAGACAACCAATTCGGCCTCGTGCCTTTTGAATAAAGATTCCTCAAGTTCAAGTTGTTACTCCCCTAAAATTTGCAACCGAAAAGCTCCGCCCCCAGATGCGCACAATCGCATTTGGGGGCGGAGCTTTTTCTTGGAATGTTTTGTGTTAGAAGTCAGGGTTTCTGGTGGGCATATCGGGGAAAACATCCCGGGCGCTAAATAGAACGTCGTTGTAGGTCATTTCCAGATGGCAATGGTTGCCGTAGGAATTGCCGGTGTTGCCCACATAACCAATGACCTGACCCTGCGTGACGGTATCACCCAGCTCGACTGCAAAGCTGGACATATGGGCGTATAAAGTCTTATATCCGTTGCCGTGGTCGATCTGCACGTAGTTGCCCCAGCTATAATGCATATGGACCACTGCCACGACGGTGCCGCTGTCGGCGGCGTAGATCGGTGTGCCGTAGGGGGCCGCGATATCCACACCGCGGTGATAGCCGGGAGAGTTGCGGTTCAAGTTGGCCCAACGGGAGATGGAGCGGTAGCCCGGCACCGGCCAGATGAAGGTGCCGGTACCCAGTTTGCCGATCATGCCGCTTTGCAGCCGCGTGCCACGGCGAATGATCTCGGGGGTGGGGGACTGAAGCACTTGCACATCTACGACCTGATCGTCCAGCAGCGTTCCGTTGACATAGGTCAATTCATGGGTGATGGCTTGGCTGCCGGGCACACCGGCTTGAATCGTCTCGCTCTTCCCGAAATCCATCTCGCTGTCTTCCTGTGTTTCGGTATCGTAGGCGATTTCCTGCACTTCGGTCACCGTTTGGTTGACCTGAACTTGCAGCAGGGCACCGTCCTCTGCCTGCAAATCTTGCAGAATGTCGGTGTAGGGCGTAATGGAATCCGTCAGATAAACACCGTCCACCAACCGGAGATCGTGGGCAAAAGAAACCCGTGTGCTGGTGCTGGTGGGATCTTCCCAAGGCTCCTCGATGGTACGCAGATACCGGCGCAGATGATCCCCCTCGGTGGTGACAAAACGCAGGGCGCCGTCTACGTAAACGGCAGTGCCTTCCGTGATCTCGCTGCCGCTGATCCGCAAGATCTCGTTGGCGATCTCTGTTTCGGTCATCGTTTCTGTACTGACCGAAAGGGTATAGCCGGGTTCAATCTCCCAGTCCAGAGTTTCGCTGTCGGCGGCCAACAGTGTTCGGGCGGAGTTCACGCGGGCCAGCACATCGGCGCGGGCGCTGTCAAAAACCGATTCACTGGCCACATATCCTACAGTCTGGCCGTTGACCTCTACCCGCAGTGCGAAAGGCAGAGAGAGCCCGGCGCGGACCAGAAAAACCAGTCCGCCTGTAGCGACCAACGGTAGCAGATAGCGAAGCAACTGCCCCGGCTGACGCAAAGCGCTGCCGAAATCTACCAATGCCTGTACCGGTGGCCGAAGCGCCACCACCAGCAGGTTGCCCAGCGAAACCAGCAGCCAGCGCCAAATCGATTTTAGACCGCGCACCAAGCGCACAAAACTGTATTCGACAAAGAACCCTACGGCATAGAGAAAATCACCCAGCGTACTTTGCAGGATGGAAGAAAGAAACATGATGCGGCGCCTCCTCCGCCTCGGTAGTGTAAATCAGCAGGGCACATAGGACAGCGGATCCACCCGGTTGCCGTTGACACGCAACTCGAGATGTAGGTGGTATCCTCCGTTGACGCCGTAGACATCACCGGTATTGCCCACATACCCGATGACATCCCCTTTTTGGACGCTCTGACCCTGTGTGACCGCGATTCGGCTCATGTGGGCATACAGGCTGTCATAGCGGTTGCCGTCGCTGGCGGTACCATGGCTGACCTGCACACAGTTTCCGTAGCTGGTCACCGGTCCTGCGGCGCTAATCACACCATCGGCGATGGCATAGATGGGGGTTCCGTTGGGTGCAGCAAAGTCGGTGCCGCGATGCGGTGTGCCCCACGAGTCGGCTTCGCCAAAGCGGGTAGTGATGCTGCTGTAACTGTCCAAAGGACAGCGGAAGTCCAGACTGGTCAGGACTAAGTCGGCGGTGGTATAGCGGTCGCTCTGGGCCCGCACATAGGCATCCAAAGCGGCGGTGGCTTCTTCATAGGCCTTTTTGGCGGCCTCGGTGACTACCGCTTGGGCCTGCTCTTGGGCCTCCTGCTCGCTCAAAGCATCGTTGGCGTCTTGCAGAGCCGTTTGCAGTTGGGTTTGCGTATCGCTCAACTGATTTTGCTGAGCATCCAGCGCTGTTTTGGCCTCCTCTGCCTGCTGACGGGCAGCTTCCGCTTGCTTCTTGGCCTCCTCCAAGGCGGCGGCTTGTGTGTCCAGATCCTGCAAAATCTCCTCGTTTTTGGCACTGATTTGCTGCAAACTTTCGGTGAAGGTCAATAGCTGGTACAGGCTGTCCGCCTGTGCCAACAGCCCGATGGCACCGCCACCCTCCAAGACTTGCATAGCCCGCAGTTGTTCTTTGCAGCGAAGCAGGCTGTCGTCATAGGCCTGTTGGGTCTGGGCTAAGGCTTCGGCCGCTTCGTCGGCCAAAGCCTGCTGCTCCAAAAGGTTTCGGTCAGCCTCCTGCAGGGCGGTATATACACTGGAAAGCTGGGCGGCAACATCGGAGGCTTTCCCTTGCAGTTGATCGATCTGCGATTCAGTTTCGGCTTGTTGGTTTTGCAAATCCTCCAGTTGGTTCTGTGCATTTTCGTAGGCCTGTTGTGCTTGCTGCTGCTGGTTAGCCAACTGCTGTTCCCGGTTGTCGGCGCGTACCGGAAGGGAAGCTGTGCAAGCAAGCAGACAGACTGCCGACAAAGCAGCGGCAACGCGTGCCCGTGGCAAACCGATCATACAGCAGGCCTCCTTTTTTATCTTGGAATGAGGGAAAAACTGCCAAAACGTATCATTAGTCTATCACGATAGACTAAATCTGTCAAGAAACGGCAGACCCACCGGCGGCCGACTGACCGCAACAAAGGACGCCTCTCTGGAAGGACCAGAGAGGCGTTCTTTGTTTGTTATGCGGCGCTCAGGAGAGCCACAAGATCTTCTTTTTTTAGAAATCTACCTCGGTGTCGTAGTAGCAGCACTTCAGCAGTTTCTCCATCTCCTCCTGCGAGGGCTGACGCGGGTTGGAACCAGTGCAGGCATCGCCGATAGCGTTCTTGGCAATCTCAGGCAGACGCTGCAGGAAGACTTCTTCCGGTACAAAGCCCTGCTCGCAGGGGTAAGAATCTGCACCGTAATGCGCGATGCAATGCGGGATGTTCAGGTCGTCGTTCATGCCGCGCAGATAGGCAATCAGCAGGGCGACTTTCTCATCATCGTTGCCGCCGCCCAGATGCATCTTGTCGGCGATCACGCCGTAACGCTTTTTGGCCGTGGGGTCTTTGGCGTTAAAGGCAATGACCTTGGGCAGATACATGGCATTGGCAGCACCATGGATGATATGGGCGCCGTAGTCGGCAAAAGCAGCACCGGTCTTATGGGCCATGCTGTGTACAATGCCCAGCAGCGCGTTGGAGAACGCCATGCCGGCCAGACACTGTGCGTTGTGCATCGCGTCACGCTTGGCCATGTCGCCGTTGTAGCTGCCGACGAGGTCGTTCTGGATCATCTCGATGGCATGCAGTGCCAAAGGATCGGTGAAATCACAATTTGCCGTGGAGACATAGGCCTCGATGGCGTGGGTCATGGCGTCCATACCGGTGTGGGCCACCAGCTTCTTGGGCCAGCTCGGGATCCACGATGGCCACGTCGGGCGTAATCTCAAAGTCGGCAATGGGATATTTGATGCCCTTGTCGTAGTCGGTAATGATCGAGAAAGCCGTGACTTCCGTGGCGGTGCCGGAGGTGGAAGAAATGGCGCAGAAATGTGCCTTGCGGCGCAGCGGCGGAATACCGAATACCTTGCACATATCCTCAAAGGTGATGTCGGGGTATTCGTACTTGATCCACATCGCCTTGGCCGCGTCGATGGGGGAACCGCCGCCGATGGCAACAATCCAGTCGGGCTGGAACTCCTGCATGGCAGCAGCGCCCTTCATAACGGTTTCCACCGAAGGATCGGGTTCGATGCCCTCAAACAGGGCAACCTCCATACCAGCTTCCTTTAAGTATGCTTCGGCACGATCCAGAAAACCGAAGCGCTTCATCGAACCGCCGCCGACACAAATCATAGCGCGTTTGCCGGGAAGGGTTTTCAGCGCCTCCAGCGCGTTGGGGCCATGATACAGGTCGCGGGGTAAAGTAAATCTTGCCATGGGAATTACCTCCTTAGTAATTGACAAGAAAATGTCAATGTTGTTGACTCCAGTGTACAATGGCAACAGGCAAACGTCAATCGGCGATAGGGAGAATTTCCACCTCGAAATTCGGCATTTTGACGGAAGCCTTGGCATAGGGTACAACAGCAGTGGTCTAAGGGGCTGCTTTATAAAAAGGAGGGTTTGCCATGCGCCATCTCTCACCCCAACAAAATCGTACCATGCGGCGGCGGGCACGGGTGCTGGCCGCTGGGTTGGCAGTAGTATGCTTTGGTGGGCTGTTGGCCCGTCTTTGTGTTTTGCAGTTGTGGGACCCCGCGGGCTATGCCGCGCGAGCGGCGGATCAGCAGCTTCGGGGGGCTGTACTGCCGGCGGCCCGGGGGGAAATCTATGCGGCTGACGGAACCTTGTTGGCAGCCAGTGAAACCTGCTGGACCATCCGTGCGGCGCCGCGGGAATTGGCGGATGAACTGGTGGAACCGGCAGCCCAAGCACTCAGCGAGATTTTGGAACTGGACTACGAAGAAACTTTGGAAAAGCTCAACCAGCGCAGTTCCAACGATTGTTTGCTGCGCCGCCGTGTGGACCAAGAGATGGCAGATGCGGTGCGCAGTTGGTGTATCGAGCAGGGAGCACAAGGCATCCAGATCCGACAGGATACCAAGCGGGTTTACCCGCAAGGGGATTTCATGGGGGGAATACTGGGCTTTACCGATGTGGACAATGCCGGTCTATGGGGATTGGAGCTGGAATACGACGAGGTCTTGACCGGACAAAACGGTGAGATTTTGACGGCAAAAAATGCGTGGGGCTATGATATGCCTACCCATTACCAAACTTTGGTGGAAGCGGTCCCGGGGAATACGTTGACGCTGACGATTGATGCCAATATCCAGCATTGGCTGGAAAGCGCCATCGATGCGGCGGTGAAAGAACACAACGTGGCCCAGCGCGGGGTAGGTATCGTTATGGATGTACAAACCGGGGCGGTATTGGCAATGACCAGCCAACCGGACTATGACCCCAACACGCCGCGGCTGCTCATCAACGAAGAATTACGGGCGCAAGTGGATGCCTTGACGGGGGAGGCACGCAGCGCAGCCCTGCAAGAAGCCCAACAGACCCAATGGCGGAACAAGGCAATCAGTGATTTGTATGAACCGGGCAGTGTTTTTAAACTGATTACAGCGGCGGCAGCACTGGATACAGGGGTGTGTACCCCCACCGATACCTTTGTCTGCGCCGGTAAAATCAATGTGGCCGGGACGCGCTTCCGCTGTGCCAATGGCCATGTCCATGGACTGGAAACTTTCGCGCAGGGGTTGGCGGTCAGTTGCAATCCCTGCTTCATCCAGATCGGCGCGCGATTGGGGAAGGAAAACTTCTGCAATTATTTCGAAGCGTTCGGTCTGCGGGAGGGCACCGGAATCGATCTGCCCGGAGAAATCAAGCGGAGTGAATACTATACCGCCGACCGGATGGGGCCGGTGCATACTTTTGGACGGTTACAGGGGATAAGAAACAAACCGGTTATAGCGCTGGAAAAATCCCTTTTGGGTTAGAGTCATAAGGGGTTCTCTTCTACTCCCAAACCAAAGAAAATATTGCGGAAAAGTTCTGCATAGAATGAACCAAAGAATCTGGGGAGCACCATGAGGGAAAAAGGGGGAGTGACGATGGACGAACCGGAGATTACCGTCCTATTTGCCACAGAGGCAGGGAGCCGAACGCTGGCGGACTATCTGGAACAACTGCTGAGCAATCTGAACCTCGAAGGGCAGGGGGAAGCCATATGAAGGAAAACAGGGCGTTGGAAAAGATGCCTGCCAGAGAGGCTGCGGTGTTGTATCTGCGCCTTTCCTCGGCGGATGGCCCGGCGGCCGAGTCGGATTCCATCCAAAATCAGCGGGCTTTCTTACAGGAGTGGGCGCAAGGGCATGGGTTCCGTGTTGTGCGGGAGTTTGTGGATGATGGACATACCGGTACGGACTTTGAGCGTCCGGGATTTCAGGAACTGAATCGCTGTTTGATGGACGGCAGTGTTCACTGCATCCTTGTCAAAGATCTGTCCCGGCTGGGCCGTAACTATGCGGAAATGGGGCGGTATCTGGAACAGATTTTTCCCCGTTTGGGGATTCGCTTCATCGCGGTCAACGACCAGTATGACTCCGCCCGCAATACCGACAGCGTCCAGCAGATGGCGGTCTTCAAAAATGTGTTCAACGATCTATACGCTGCCGATGCCAGCGCGAAGGTGCGGACCTCACTGGGCATTCTGAAACGGCAGGGAAAGTTTCTGGGACGGCAGGCACCCTATGGGTACCGTATTGATCCGGCGGACAAGTATCATCTTCTGCCGGATGAGGAAACGGCCCCTACGGTACAGCGCATCTTTGCGTTGTTTCTGGGTGGGGCCAGCCGCACCCAAATTGCCAAGATTTTCAATCGGGAGCAGATTCCGTCCCCGGCGGTAAAAAAGCAGATGGTCGATTCGAGCCGCCGCTTTACAGGTTTGTGGAATGCCGAAACGATTCGCCGCATCCTAAGCCACCCGGTCTATCAGGGGGATATGGCCCAGCAGTTTACCCGGACGGTGAACTATAAAGTGCATGTCCGCCGTCGGGTCGATCCTTCAGATTGGATCGTGGTGGCGGGAACGCATGAACCGTTGGTCAGCCGGGAGGATTTTGCGCTGGCGCAAGCGATGCAGCAAGTCCGTACTTACGAAACAACCCACCATCCCCACCTGTTGACCGGCATTGCTTACTGTGCCGATTGCGGCGCTCCGCTTTATGCTAAGAAGCGGGGGCGGTACTGGTATTTGAACTGCTACACCTACGGCCGGGAGCCTGCGGCGCACCGCTGCACTTCCCATAGCATGCGGGAAGATGTGGTTTTGCAGATGGTGGGGGAGGTGCTGCGTACCCTTGCGCAGAATCAGGTGGATCCAAAAGCGATAGCTCAAAAGTGTGCGGAAAAACAACAGCACAACCTGAATCTTGAGAAACAGCGCAGCAAATGGGAACAGCAACAGGAAAAAGTCCGCCGTATCCGTTTGGAGGCATACAAAGATAAAGCGGCCGGAATTTTACGTGAGGATGAATTTGGTTACATCTCAAAAAATCTACGGCAAGAAGAGCTTCGCTGCCAGCAGAAGCTGGAACAACTGGCGCAGGGAAAAGACAAGCAGGACCAGATTCGCATGGTAGAGGAAAAAGTAGAGGCGTTTCTCCGGTTCGATCATCTAGCAAAAGCCCAACTGCAACAACTGGTGCGCCGTGTGGAGGTGGATGCCCACAAACATATCACCATCTTCTTCAACTTCACGGACACGGAAAAAGAATAAGCCCCCGGACCTACAAGGTCCGGGGGCTTATTCTTTTAGGTATCTGCCTAAAGAGGTCGTATTAAACGATTACGTCGGAAGGGGGCGTTTTCGAAAACGGCTTCCGTTAGGAAACGAGCCAAGAACCGGTCAGGCCAGTCACGGTGAAGGCCGTCAGGATGTACAGCAGGATGGAGGCAATGTACGCAAACGGAATGGAGAGTTTGAGGTAATCACGAGACTCAACCTTCGTGTACGCCAAGCCCCAAGCAATCCAGCTCTGGGTGATGCAGGAACCAACGTTCACAGTCGTGGACGGGATCGTGAACACGCAGAACAGGAAGGGAGCAGAGAAGTTGCCCACAGCACGCAGAACACCCAACGTAGCGGCGCCGCAGCCGTACAGGGTCAGGGGACCACGGAAGAAGCCCATGATGGACAGGACTGCGAACAGTGCGCAGATAACGTACTCGTTGGTAGGCATGAAGCTGCCCAGAACTTCCTTGAAGTAGGGGGCTGCGTAGCTGGCGCAGGTGTTGAACATGGGAAGCGTCAGCAGGAAGCCGATCAGCGGGGCGGTATCCACAACGCCGTCGTAGTACAGCTTGTTGACCAGCTGGCAGTTCTCCTTAAAGGAACCGTTCATACGGCCGCAAAGGAACAGCGCTGCAAAACCGGCGATGACGAAGCCGCCAATGACGGAGAAGTCGAAGGCAATCTTCAGCACAACGGGGACGATCGGCAGGAGCAGCGTGTAGATGGGCGCGTCTCTCTGCTCGGAAGCACCGCGGCTCTGGGCGGCCCAAGCATGGCTGGGCTTGCTCATCTTCAGGTAGACGCCTGCCAAAACGCAGACCACAACCAGAGAGATGCCCAGTGCGAAGTAGCCCCAGTGGGTGGCGTACCAGGTGAAGGAGAACTCGGGCATTTCGTCAGCCGCCAGAATGAAGGCGCGCAGCTGGCTCCACTGCAGAACCGGGTTCAGATACATACCGGCAGATACGGAACCCATGAAGGTGAACATGGCAATAGCTTTCGGCACACCCAGACTCATCAAGATGGGCAGAACGATAACACCGATCGCGATAACGGGACCTGCGCCCATCATGGCCGTGAAGATGAAGGCCGTGACGACGTTCAGCAGGACGATGGTGACGATGGGACGGTCACCGCCCAGCTCAACAGTCTTGCGGATCAGGGTGGAGGCAATGCCGGTGTCCATCAGGACGCGACCAAACCAAGCGCCCCAGCAGACGTTGACCAGCGTGGTGCCCCAGCCTTCGGGTGCACTCTGATAGATTTTGTTCAGAATGGAAACGAGGGTAGTGCCGGAATCTCCGCCGAACTGCAAGATTTCATTTTCCGCAATAAATTCGGGAGAGGCGACCATCGTACCCAACAGGGACAGCACCGTCCAAACGGTAGCAATGACCAAAAAGCCGATCATCAGGTTGTGGCCTTTGACACAGTAGTAAGCCAGTGCAAAGAAGCTCAGAACCAGAATGATACCAATCACAAATTCCATTGTATTCCTCCTTTTTATGGACTGCTCGTCCCCCTTCCGAACGAGCAGTTGTGATTATTTTATCAAAACACATTATATACGAAGGTGTTTGAATATGCAACAAAAAGTTCACGTTTTTTTGAAAAAATTGTCATATTTGACAAGCCGCTTTTGGGAGTTTCTCCAGAAGGCTTAAGCGAAATTTTAACTATATAATGAAAATTTATAAATGGCTGCGTAGAAGAAAAAACGTTCTAGGGTCCAAATTTCTGTATCAGCTGGGGCCGGTGGAGCTGGCATCTTGCTCTTTTGGGCAAAGCAGTAAGGTCAGCTATTTGCAAATGCTAACGGCGGTTTGCGCGGTGGTCAATGGCGGCAACCTAATGCAGCCCTACGTGGTGCAGCGCATCACCGCTCCCGATGGCACGGTGGTGCAGGAAACACAGCCCGCGGTGAAACGCCGCGTTATCAGCGAAGAGACCAGCGCCACGATGTGCACGCTTATGGAAGGGGTGGTTACCGACGGTACCGGTAAAAACGCAGCGGTAAAAGGCTATCGTGTAGGGGGCAAAAGCGGTACCAGCCAAAAATTGGATAGTGAAAACGAAGGAGCACGGATCAGCAGCTTTGTGGCGGTGGCGCCCATCGACGAGCCGCGTCTGGCGGTGCTGGTCTGTCTGGACGAACCGCATAGCTGGACGACCAGCGGCGGTACGTTGTCGGGGCCGGTATGCGCCGAGGTGCTGCAAAAAGCGCTGCCCTATTTGGGCATTGAACCGCAGCAAGCGGAACCGGAAGCACAGCCATGAAAGTTGTGAAAAAGAGTCGATTTGGGCACAAAGTTTAAAATTTGTATGGGAATTTTGCACAAAAGTCTGCTATAATACAAGCAAAAGAACCCCAAACCAGAGGAGAAGCAAAATGGCCAACACCGAAAAAGAACAGCAGCCCTTTGTGGTGTTTGACAATGTCTGCAAATACTACCAGATGGGCGATACACGGATCGCAGCCTCGGATCATGTGAGCTTTACCATCGAGAAGGGGGAATTCTGTGTCATTTTAGGCCCTTCGGGAGCAGGAAAAACCACGGTACTGAATATGCTGGGCGGGATGGATACCTGTGATGAAGGCAAGATCCTGCTGGACGGAGAGTGCGTCAGCGATTTTAACCAAAAGCGGCTGACTACCTATCGCCGATATGATGTGGGGTTTGTATTTCAGTTTTACAATCTGGTGCAGAATCTGACCGCCCGGGAAAATGTAGAACTGGCGGCGGAGATCTGCCGGGACCCGTTGGATGCCGATACCGTGCTGGAAGAAGTCGGCCTTGCCCATCGGCGCGATAACTTCCCGGCACAACTTTCCGGCGGTGAGCAGCAGCGGGTATCGATTGCCCGGGCGTTGGCGAAAAATCCCAAGATTTTGCTCTGCGACGAACCCACCGGTGCCTTAGATTATAAGACTGGCAAACAGGTGCTGGCGCTGCTGCAAGCCACCTGCCGGCGGCAGGGGCGAACGGTTATTGTCATCACCCACAACAGTGCACTGGCGGCAATGGCGGACCGGGTTATCCGCATCAACAGTGGCCGCGTAGTCGAGGAAACGATCAACCCGAACCCCACTCCGGTGGAAAGGATCGAATGGTAAATGACACGCACCTACCGAAAAAACATACTGCGTACCTTTAAAAGTGCTCGCAGCCGCTTCGTGGCGATTTTTTCCATCGTGGCGTTGGGAGTCGGTTTTTTGGCAGGGTTGAATTCGACGCCCATGGATATGAAGGAGTCGATGGAAACCTATCTGGACGACGCTAACTTCTACGATCTGCGAATCGTCTCGACAATGGGCCTCACCGATGAGGATGTGGAAGCGCTGCGGCAGGTGGAAGGCGTCCGCGCGGTCCAGCCGGCCTATTCGGCCGATTTGCTGGTCAACGCGGGGGCCGATGTTGTGGTGTCCCGGGTACAGAGTTTGCCTCCGGAAGGGGAGGATGCCATCAACCATGTTGTATTGGCGGATGGCCGCTGGCCGGAAAAGTCTGGGGAATGTGTGGTGGAGGCCGGGGCCAACTTGACCGACACAAATTATCCCATTGGCACCCAACTGACCATCAGCAGCGAAAACGAAGACTTGGATACCAAGCTGGCCTGTACCGAGTATACGGTGGTCGGCATTGTACATAACGCCAACTATTTCAGCTTTGAGCGGGAACCTGCCAGTGTAGGCAACGGTACGGTGGATCTGGTCATGTACCTGCAGCCCGAGGACTTTGCCTACGAAACCTATACGGAAATCTATGTGACGGCGCAGGGCGCGCTGGAACAGAACAGTATGGGGGATGCCTACGAGGCCACGGTAGAAGCAGTGGAAGCCAACGTGGAAGCTATCCAGCAAGAACGCTGCGAGGCGCGGTATGCCGAAACCCGCGCCGAAGGACAACAGGAAATCAACGATGCTTGGGCAGAGTACTACGACGCCGAAGCGGAGGCGCAGCAGGAACTGGCAGATGCCGCCGCAGAATTGGAAGACGGCCGCAAGGAGTTGGCGGATGGCGAACAAGAATACTGGGATGGCGAGCAGGAGTATGCCGACGGTGTTCAGGAAGTGGCGGACAATGAGGCCACGGTGAACGATGGGGACGCCCAGTTGGAAGACGGCCGGCAGGAGCTGCTGGACAACCAAGCGAAGATCGAAGAGGGAGAAGCGGAACTGGCGGCCAATGCACCTAAGTTGGAGGATGCCCGCCGCCAGTTGGAAGCGGGACAGGCAGAGTACGAGTCTGGTTTAGAGCAATATAACGAGGCGCTGCAAAAGCTGACCGATGGGGAAGAGGCGCTGGCCGCCGGTAAAAAGCAGTTGGATGCCGCCGAAGAGGACTATGCGGAGGGACTTGCGCAGTTGGTCCAAGGGATCAACTTGCTGCTGCAAACCCAAAATCCGGAAATGGAAGGTACCGTCTCGGCAGAGGATGTACAAGGGTTTATAGACTGGCTGTTGGACAACGAACTCCCCACACCGGAAAGCTATGACGAAGCGTTGGATGATCTGGACGCTTATCTGGCGCCGATGGGACTTTCTGCGGCCGATCTTTCGCTGACTTCTGCGGCAAGAGAGGTGCAGCAGAAGGCTCAGCAGATGCTGGATGATTTGATGGCACAGCTACCGCCCACCGGTGGTGAAGAAGAAAGTGCCTCTGAATCGGATGAGACCGTGCAAGCGGAACCGGAAGAGGAACCGTCTGAAACGCCAGCCCCGTCGGATATGGCGGAAGAAGAACCCGCAGAAGAAACGAACCCGGACGAGCCTGAAACCGAGGGAAAAACTTTGCCGGAAGCTCCGGCGGAAACGGCTGAAGAAACAGCGGAGCCGGAAATCGAGGAGGCAGGACAGGAAGAAGCGGTGCAGGAGCCGGCTGCGTCGGAGAAAGGAGCCCCGGCGGAGGAAGCTGCTTTGCAGGAGATGACGTCGGAACCGCAGGCAGCAACCGACAGCGAAGCAGCTCCTGCCGAGGCGCAGCCTTGTACCGAGGAAGCGGCTCCCAAAGAGAAGGCACCGCAGCAAACCGTTGTGGCTACCGGTGATCAACTGGCCGAAGAAGAACAGATGCAGCAGTTGATCCAGCAGTTGACGGCGATTGTGCAGTCAGATCGTTCCCAGATGGCTGACACCTTGGCGGCGGCTCAAAATTGGCTGGACCAGCAGGCGCAGCCGTGGCCGGGAGCCGTGACCTACTTTGCCAAACTGGTGGCAGGCGGGCAGCAGGGGCTGGAAACCGAGCAGGAAAAAATGGGCTTCTTCATGGAAGGCTTTGCCGAGACGGTGGACGGGCGACGCACGCTGGACACGTCTTGGGAAGCGTACTATGCCAATGAAAAGAAACTGAGTGACGGCCGCAAACAGTTGGAGGATAGTGCCGTACAACTGCGCGATGCCCAGAAAGAATTGGAGGATGGCTGGGCCGAGTATCGGGACGGCGTGGCCGAGTACGAGGCGGGTAAAAAAGAGCTGGCAGACGGCCGGGTCCAGCTAGAGGACGGTTGGGCAACCCTGACCGACAAGCAAATCCAGCTAGACGATGCACGCCGTCAGTTGGAGGATGCCAAGGCCGAATTGGCCGATGCCCGGGCAGAGTTGGATGATGCGCGGGCGACCATTGCGGAAAATGCCCAAAAACTGCGGGACGGCGAGATCGAATACGAAGATGCCAAAGCGGAGGCCGAGCAGGAATTGGCCGATGCCCGGGCGGAAATCGAGGACGGACAGCGAGAGCTGGATGACATCGAGATGCCGGAATGGTATATTTGGGATCGCAGCAACAACGTGAGTTTTTCCTCTTTTACCGGCAACGTGGACAAATTGACGGCCATCACCACCATCTTCCCGGTATTCTTCTTTTTGGTAGCGGCACTGGTGGTTTCCACTACGATGACCCGCATGGTGGAAGAAGAGCGGCTGCAAATTGGCACCATGAAAGCGCTGGGCTATACCCGCCGCGAGATTATGCAAAAGTATCTGTGGTATGCTTTTGCAGCGGCGGTATCCGGTACGGTGGTTGGGTTGGCCATAGGATTCAAAGCGTTCCCCACCATCATCTGGTCGGCTTACACGATGATGTACTATATGCCGGAACTGGCCACACCGTGGCGGCTTACGCAGGCACTTTTCGCCGGCGGTACCTTGACGGTACTGACAGTAGGGGTGACGGCACTGGCTTGCCGGGCGTCGCTGTCCGAAGTGCCCGCTTCGCTCATGCTGCCCCGGGCACCGAAAGCGGGCAAGCGCATCCTCTTGGAGCGCATCA
>NZ_CALADU010000094.1 GCF_937890665.1 uncultured Subdoligranulum sp. | reverse complement strand
CTTTCTTTTTTGTGTTTTTTCGGATGGCTGAAAGTAAGGCGAGACTCTCTAAATTGTGTACGCGGTTGTATTCATCCAGACATCGAATCACGTCTTCTGCCTGGTTTATTCTTCATCCGATATTGCAATCAAAAGGCCCGACGCAAAAGCGTCGGGCCTTTTGATTATTTTCCGCAGTGGGATTTATCCTTTTGCTCTCGTAAAACCGTTGCCAGTTTCGTTTATGCCTCCGGTTCCGATGCATTTTCCAGCGGCTCCTCTGCCGGAAGAAGAATATCATGGGCCACAGGGGTCAAAAAGCGGCTGCGGAATTCCGTCAGATTCTGGCAGTGGGGCAAAAGGTGCATCGTTTTGGTGACCACAGACTCCAGCGTCATATCATAGGCTTCAATGACGCCATAGGTCTGTTTGATCTGGTGCCCCACCTGATACACACTCATATCGCTGCCTTCATAGATGACCTGTGTGGTCATGATGACCACCTTGCCTGCCTCGACCCACGCGCCCACTTCCCGGGCGAAATCCGCCGTGGCATAGTAGGGCACCCCGCCGACGCCAAACCCTTCCACGATCAAGGCATGGTAGGCCGGGCGTAGCAAAGTCAAGACGTCCGGGCGAATACCGGGAATCAGTTTGAGCACAAACACGTCGGGGTCCAGCAGCAAATCGCCCGTCGGTTTGCCCAGACCCTGCGGCATAGGCAGGACCGGATATACCCGCTGGTCCCGGATGCGAGCCACCTCGGGATAGCCGATGCTGGAAAACGCATGGTAACTTTTGGTCCGCAGCTTTTTGGCGCGGGTCCCCAACATAACCTGACCGTCAAAAACAATGGTCACGCCCCACCCGCAGCTAGAAGATGCGTAGAGAAAGGCATCCAACAAATTGCGGCGTCCGTCGGTTTCCCGTTCCCCAATCGAGTTTTGAGCGCCGGTCAAAACAATGGGCTTGCGGGAATTCGGCAGCATATAGCTCAAAGCCGCCGCCGTATAGGCCATGGTATCGGTGCCGTGAGTGATCACAAATCCGTCGTATTCATCGTAATGGTCCAAAATCGCCTGCGCGATTTTCTGCCAATGGCGGGGATGCACATTGGTGCTGTCCAACTGGAACAGTTGCTGGGTCTCCACCTGACAGATGGTTCGGATTTCCGGCACGGTGCGTAGCAGTTCCTGCGAGGTGAGCTGCGGGACCTTACCTTCACTGGTTTTTAAGGTGGCAATAGTGCCGCCGGTGGCCAGCATCAAGATTTTTTTCATAGATTGTCGGTTTCCTTCCCCTCCCCATGGGGGAGACGCACAAAAGATCCCGTCCGGGTGCGTCCCGAACGGGATAGATTTTAGTATGTGGTAATCGAGGTGCCGGGATAGTAATGCAGTAGGATATCCTGATATCCCCATCCGTTCTGCGCATAGCCGATGGCGCCCCACTGGCTCATACCACAGCCATGGCCATACCCGTACACATCAAAGATGAAGCAGTCAAGGCTGGCGTCATAGCTGACGGTAAAGCACTGGCTGCGCAGGCTTCGTCCATCTACGCTCTGCCGTGCCAGCAAGTTTTCTCGGAACCAACGCCCGCTGACCGTCTCACAGTTGCCGTCGGGACCCACCTGAATTTTGGCGACCCAGCCGTACTGGTTGGCCGAAAGGATCTTAAACCAGTTGTTGGGCTCTACGCCGGACAGGTCAATGCCCAGCTCGGAATTGATACGGTCCTGCAAAGTCTGGCGGGAGAAACGCGCCGTACCACTGGTATTGCCGTTGGTATTCCAGTTGGTAGCCACCGACTGGTCATAGGGGCTGTCCACCGCCTGCAGCCAAGGACGATCATTGCCCCAGACATCGGCGGCAGATGCCGTACCGGTGCTGGCCGAGGCAAAATACGGTGTGAAACAAACCTGCCCGTTATAGGTAACCAACACGTGAGCCACTTCCTGCGCAGCGGCCAAGGCCGTTGCCCCCGGCGTCGTGCCGGAAACCGCCGGATAGCCCGACTGACTCAGGATCCAGCAGTGGGTAGCCACACACTGGGCCTTATAGGCTTCAATCGGCGCATTGGAGCCTAGCTCGTTTTGTGCCACCATGGCCAGACATTGCACCAGATCCATGGTCTGGGCGGTGCCATTCATCGTCACGTTAATCGTTTCGCCCGTAGCGGAACTTCCGCCCGAGTCGGTGGAGGAAGAGCTGCTCTCTCCCCCTTCGCTGGAAACCGGCTCCTCGGTAGGTGCCGGGGTGGAAGTCACCTGATCCACCGTGACGGTTTGTTCCGGCAGACCGCCTTCGGCGCCCTGATTCAGATCCGACTCAACTTCGTTGCCGGACCCCGCCACATCCGTCAGACCAGACAGCAACTTATCGGTACTGGCTACCAGTGCATCTGTCTGTGCCTGCATATCTGCGATCTTGTCGCTCAGGTCACTGCCGCTCTCCTCTTCCTCCGCCTGCGCATTGTTGCGATTGGCGGTGCTGGCAGCACTTTGCTGGGCATAGCGATCCACGCTGGCCCCCAACAGGCTGCTCACCGTAGGCATGGGCTGATCCTTGCGCTGGTATTGCAATGCTGTCAGCAGCGGTTCTTCCGCCGCCGTGATGGACGCGCCATCCAAAGCGGCGCTTTCCTCTTCTTCGATCACCCGTCCGGTGACACAGAGCAGGACCCCATCCTCCTCAGTAGTTGTAGTCAGTGTCAGGAAATGGGAACGATCCCCAATCTCCACGTCGGTATTCCACAGACTGCGGGCTTGAATCCCCGCCACAAAAGACAGATAGTCGTAATAGTTGGAGAGGTCTGTACTGCCATACAGGTCAAAGGCCCCCTCCCCTTCCTCGGTGGGATCCAGATAGTAAACCACCAACACTTTGCAGCGGTAGGTCTGGTCCTGTAAGTAAAGGGTAAAGCCGCTGTTGTCCTTAATGGTTTCTTCCTGTGCCAGTGCGGCAT
Organism: uncultured Subdoligranulum sp.; assembly: GCF_937890665.1. Next base: position 14,408 of record NZ_CALADU010000094.1, on the reverse strand, counting down.
AGGTATCGCCGGTGCATTCCAACACCGTATTGCCGGGGGAGTCCAACCCCAAGGCATTGGCGGTGGCAAACCGGGTGATGGCCTCGGTTGTTCCATCCGGCTCGGTGCCGGCCGCATAGACCAGCGTCCCCTCCATACCCGGCCACCCCAGATAGCCCGTCACACCGGGGCGCTTCTCCAAGGCATTGCCCAGATAGTTGGACACCGTATCGTCATACGCCGTCGTACCGTAATTTTTAGCCGCCGGACGGGCTCCCAGATCATGGCGGAAGAACCACCACAAAGCTACCACACCTGCCAACACCAGCAAAAGCAACAGCGACAGAATCAACACTACCGTACGTTTGCGGCGCCGCTCGCTGCGTTCAATCATCGCCAGACTGCGGTTGCGCAGGCTGCTGGCTGCGGGCTTCGGCTGAGCCACCGGTTCCTGTACCGGCTCATTCTTGGGGCGACGCCGGGGCTTAGCCTGTGCGGCAGCCAGCGCGGCTTCGTCCTCTTCCGAGAAAAGGCGGGTAGCCGCCCGGCTGAAATCCTTGGCGCTGGTGGTCCGCCCTGCGGCGGCATCCGCCTCATCGGCGGCCTGCGCGGCAGCCAATGCTTGCGGATCAATCTCTGCCGAAAAGTCGGGGATCTCCTCATCCAGAATCGAGGGGGCCGGCGGTTCCGCAGCATCCAGCCGCACATCGTAGTCTTGCGAAGCTTCTGCCGCATAGCTTGCGCTGCGGCGACGGCGAGATGCCGCCGCGGCCTGCGTGCCTGCCGTTTCGATATACAGCGGATCACTGTTCGGCTGAGGCGTTTCGCGCACCAGATCGGTTTCAAACTGGATGGTTCCGGTGGGCGCAACGTTCGACGCCGGAGCCGTTCCACGGCGCATGGGCGGGTCCTGCCGCGGCGGCATCGTGGGGTCGGCAGTATCAAAATCCATCATCGGTTCAAAGTCCGCCGTATGGTCAGGTTCACGAGTGGCCGGGGTACGGTGCCGCAGAGAAAACCGCACCGTATTTCCCCGTTCCCGTCCGGCTTCCGACACGATCAGCATCGGCCGTTCCTTACCGGGGCGGAAGGTAATGCAGGAATCGGTCAACTGCAGCCCCTGCATACGGCGCCGCAGCAGATCCAAAATTTGATTGCCAATGGCGGCATCGCTGAGTTCCGGCGGCAGGGCGCAGGCTACTGCTCCCGAGCGGTCGCAGATCAGCACAAAAGGACACTGCCCCACCGTAGCGGGCATATACGCGGCGGCATAATCCGCCCCGGTAGCCTGCAAAGCCGACGCCGCCCGCCCGGCAGCCGCCTGTACCACGTCGCCGGGGAATTTCTTCATCAACTGGGACGGAACTTTGATTTGACGCTGCCGCTGCGCGTTGGCATAGCTTTCGGTGCCGAAGTCAAAGACCGCTTCGCTGTGGGGCAGCGGCTGCAAGAGATCCCCCAACAGGCGCCCGGTGGTTTCGTCCACCGCCACCAACAGTTTGCGCTTTTTCAAAAGCAGGTCCAACGTGGCCTGCGCAAGGCTGGTCTCGCCGGTAGCAAAGACATCATCGCCAAACTTGGCGTTCAGTTTCTGCACCCATTTGTCGCAGTACTGCTCCGCCATAGCACGGTTGGGCGCACTGACCTGTACGCAGACGGCAAATTCTCCGTCCCGTTCCAACAGGCGCAGCCCCGGACAGCCGTCCGCACGGGCTTGCCGCAGCACCGCCGAAACTTCGGCGGCTGTGGGCCCGAATACCCGTAAGATTTTGAGTTGTGTGTTGACCATGATGTGCCTTTCCTTCGTGCTTGTTAGAAATTGGTCTGTTCCGGCGGGGTATCTTCCCGCACGGGAACACCATCGGGCACCGGCAACCCCAGCGCCATGCGGCGCAGCAGATCCAGCGCATATAACGCCGCCCGGGTCCGAATGATGCCGCGGTCATGATACCCGCCCAGCGTCAGACGCAAAAGCCAGCCCTGACCCGTGCGGGTATCGGCCCCGGCCAGATAAACCGTGCCCACGGGTTTGCCCGGCAAAGCTCCTCCGGGTCCCGCAATACCGGTGATTCCCACCGCCAGCTCCGCCCCCGAAACCTTGGCTGCCCCAAAAGCCATCGCCACCGCTACCGGGCCGGAAACCACATTGTATGTTTCGATCAGCGCCGGGTCTACGCCCAGCAGTTTTTGCTTGGCCGCTTCGGCGTAGGTGACAAACCCAAAGCCGAATACCTCGCTGGAGCCCGGCACATTGGTCAGCCGTTCAGCAATCATGCCGCCGGTACAGCTTTCCGCCGTGGCGGCGTGCAGGCCGCGCTCCCGCAGTACCCGGACCACCGTATACTCCAAGGCAGGGACATCCACATCGTAGGCAGCGTCCCCCAAAATTGCGCGGAACTTGTCCAAGTAGGCATTGCAGGCAGCTTCCGCCGCTTCGGCCGTAGCCTCCCGGGCGGTGACGCGGATCTCACTCTCCCCCGTTTTGCAGTAGATGGCTGCGGTGGGATTGGTGCTGTCAAAGAGTGGTGCCACCTTGCTGGCAATGCTGCTCTCGCCGCCCAGTACCCGCAAGGTACGGGAGTGAATCGTGCAATTCTGGCGCTGCTGCAGCGCCGGCCGAATCTGCTCGACCCACATGGCTTTCATCTCCCGCGGGACACCGGGCATCAATACCGCGCAATGCCCCTGTGCATCTTCAAACCATGCGCCGGGGGCCGTACCGTGTGCATTCGGGATCTTATGCCCCTGTGTGGGGACCATCGCCTGCTTGCGGTTGTTGGGCGTGGGGGTCCGATGAGTACGGGCAAAAAAGTCCACGATCTTTTGCCACTCGGTCTCATCAAAATGCAGGGTATCCCCAAAAGCCTCGGCGACCGTTTCTTTCGTCAGGTCGTCCTCCGTCGGACCCAAGCCGCCGGAAAATACCAACAGATCGCTGCGGCTGCGTGCCTGACAGACCAGCTCCCGCAGTCGTTCGGGATTGTCCCCGATCACATGCTCATGCAGCACGCTGATTCCCAGCTCTGCCAATTCCCGGCTCAAAAACTGGGCATTGGTGTTCACAATGTCCCCCAGCAGCAGCTCGGTACCTACACAAATGATTTCTGCTGTCACAGCAAATCGTCCTCTCCCATCCGAATGGCGATCTTCTCCACCTGCTGGGCTGCTTCCTGTTCCAAGGCACGCAGCTCCGGCATCTCTTCCTCCGCAGCCAAAATCTCGGCCAGCGTGGGGTTGGTCTTGGGATGAGGCGGCGTAAAGATGGTGCAGCAGTCCTCATAGGGTTCGATGGAAGTTTCAAACGTTCCAATCTTTCGGGACAAGGCAATGATTTCGGTCTTATCCGTCCCGATGCAGGGACGCAGTACCGGCAGATCCTGTGCCGCATCTGTGCAGGCCAGCGCCGCCATCGTCTGGCTGGCCACCTGTGCCAGACTTTCCCCGGTGATCAGGGCCTGCAGTTCCAACCCGTCGGCTACCTGCTTGGCGATCCGCAGCATGCTGCGGCGCATAAGCACGGTGAACAGCACATCGGGAGCATGGTCACGAATATATTCTTGCGGCTTGGTGTAGGGCACCACAAACAGGGTACAATTTCCCGTATACTCCACCAGTTCTTTGGCCAGCTTCTGCACCTTGAGTTTGGCCCGCAGGCTGGTATACGGCGGACTGGCAAAGTGGATGTGATGCAGTGCCAAGCCCCGGCGTGCCATGCACCAAGCTGCTACCGGGCTGTCGATACCGCCGGACAGCAGATTCAGTGCCCGCCCGCTGGTCCCCACCGGCAAACCGCCTGCCGCATCCACCTTGGGGCCGTGCACATAGGCGGCATGATCCCGGATTTCCACCATAATTTCCAACTGGGGATTGTGGACGTCCACCCGCAGGTGGTGGTGCTTATCCAGCAGATAAGCGCCCAACTCCCGGCAGATTTCGGGGCTTTTCATCGGGTAGGACTTATCGGCGCGCTTGGCCTCCACTTTAAAGGTACGCAGTCCCCGCAGCGTCTGGCCCAGATACGCCTCGGCAGTCTCGCAGATGGCGGCAAAGTCTTTGCTGCACTCCACCGCACGGCTCATCTTTACAATGCCAAACACCCGAGAGACCCGACGGAAGGCCTCATCAATATCCAGTCCTTCCTCCATCGGTTCGATAAAAACCGTGCTCTGCGCCTGATACACTTTAAACTTGCCCAGCGACTCCAAGCGCCAACGGATAATCTTGGCAAGCCGTGCTTCGAACTTGCCGCGGTTAAGACCTTTGAGGGTCATCTCCCCCTGATAGGCCAGAATGATTTCTTTCATAGGAATTGCCTTTCCTTATTAGATATGCTGCAAACTTTTGAGGCCGTTTGTCAGCCCGTCCAACAGAGCATCCACGTCCTCCTCGGTATTATCCGCGCAGAAGCTTACCCGCAGCGCGGTGTGGATCCGGCAGTCATCGCAGCCCATAGCCTGCAGGGTGTGGCTGGGTTCCCCTTTGTCGCAGGCACTGCCTCCCGACACCAACACCCCCCGGGTGTTGAGATAATTGATGAAAGTCTGGCTGTTGACACAGCCGGTGGAGAAATTGACCACCTCTGGCACTGCATCGTCCGGAGAATTGAAGGTTATGCCGGGCAATGCCGCCAGCCCTTCCCGCAGACGGCGGTTAAGCTCTTTCATGTGCTGACTGCGGGTACGCATCGTCTGGTATCCCTTAGCTGCAGCCAAGCCCAACCCCACAATGTAGGGGGTATTCTCGGTGCCGGGACGCAGCCCACGCTCCTGATGACCGCCGCAATAAGGCGGGCGCAGCGTTTGACGCTGGCTGTCCCGGATGAAAAGCGCCCCAATCCCCTTGGGCGCATGGATCTTATGACCGGACACGGCCAAAGTATCCACCCCTGCCCATTTTTGCAGGTCAATGGGGATCCGCAGCCAAGCCTGCACGGCATCCACATGAAAATGGGTGCGGCTGTTGCGTGCTTTGATGCCCTCAGCCAGTGCTGCAATATCCACCACCGTACCGATCTCGTTGTTCACCGCCATACAGGCAGCCAGCACGGTGTTCTTGTCCACTGCCGCCAAGAACTTTTCCACGTCCAAGTGTCCGTCTGCTTCCGGCTGGATTTCCACCACCTGAAAGCCTTCCCGTTTCAGCGCGCGGACCGCAAGCTGCACGCTGGGATGTTCAAAGCCGGACACCACTACTTTGTTGCCCCATTGCCGCCGGGGCATGGCCGCGCCCCACACGGCCATATTGTTGCCCTCGGTACCGCAGGCGGTAAAATAAATCTCATCGCTGCGGCAATGCAGCGTTTTCGCGATCCGAGTACGGGCATTTTCGATACCATCCTGTGCGGCCACCGCCGGGTCGTACAGGCTGCTGGGATTGGCCCACAATTCCACCAGCGCGTCATGGATGACCTCGGTCACCGCCGGGTCGACGCGGGTGGTAGCGGCATTATCCAGATAATGAAGCTGGGGGTCGGAAAGCATACTGATTCCTCACATTTTTGCACAAAATTATACAGGATAAATTATACACGCCCCCAGCCGGAAAAACAACCGCCCCCGCAAAAAAATTTCCCATATAGAGGCTGCAAAAAACCGTGAAACACTGCTAGCGTTCCACGGCAGAAAATGCAGATTATTCTCCGAAATCTTGCGCAGCTTTTTTCAGCATGCTGCGAATCGGCAGGTTGTAGGGGCAGCGGGTTTCACAAGCACCGCATTCTACGCAGGCGCTGGCCTTGACCGGCAAAGCTGCGTACCGGTCCCGGCCCCAGTCTGCCAGACCATACCGGTTCAAGTACCCTTGGAACAGGAAGACATTGGGGATGGAGATTCCCACCGTGCAGGGGGCACAGTAGTTGCAGCGGCGGCAGAACTGGGTTCCCAAGGCGTCCCGTACCTTCTGGCATGCCGCCTGCTCCTCTTCGGTCAGCGGCGCAATGTTCTCGGCACCCTTGACGTTGCCTTCCAACTCCTCGATGGCCGCCATACCCGGGATGGCCACCGTAACATGGGGATTGGATAATACGTACCGCAACGCCAGACGACCGTCTTCAATGGCACCGCCGGCCAGAGGTTTCATATCGATAAAACCTTTGCCTGCTTTGGCACAGCGGTCAATGAGTTCTGCCCCCTGCTGCTCTACGATATTGTACGGGAACATGATGGTCTCGATTTCCGGGATCTCCAGCGCCGCTTCAAATACCGCGGCCAGATGTGCCGTGAGGCCAATATGCCCCACAATGCCCTTCGCCTTGGCTTCCAGCAGTGCCTCCATAGAGCCGCCGGGAGCCAAGATCTGCTTCAGATCCTCCAGACTGGGGTTGTGGAACTGGTACAGCTCAATATGGTCCGTGCGCAGATTCTGCAAGCTCTTGGCCAGCTCCCCTTCCATCTCGGCCTTCGTCAAGGCACGGCACTTTGTAGCCAACACAAAGGCATCCCGCAGGCCCAACTCCTCCAGCGACTGGCCGATCCATCCTTCGCTGACCGTGTAGGCCCGCGCTGTGTCAATGTAGTTGATGCCGGCTTCGTGGGCTGCCTTGAGCAGTTCCCGCGTGCCGGGCTGATCGATGCGCTGAATGGGAATACCGCCAAACCCCAGCCGGGAAATTTTCAGGCCGGTTTGGCCCAGTTGTACATATTGCATACTGTTCGCCTCGTTTTTTCAATTTTGCTCGTTTCGCTCCCTATTATAACAAATTCCCGGTAGATTTCCAATGCTAAGGGGCTTTTCGATTGACAAAATATCCCCGGTGCGCTACCATTACAATATAAATTTTCAGGCCGTTATTTAGAGGGGGAACCACTATGAAATACGGATTTATCGGCTGTGGCAATATGGGCGGCGCCGTGGCGCGGGCCGTCTGCAAAGGCGCCGGTGCCGGCGACGTACTGCTGGCCAATCGTACACCCGCCAAGGCAGAGGCATTGGCGGCCGAGTTAGGCTGTGCCTGCGGCACAAATGAGCAGGTTGCCGGAATCTGTGACTTCATCTTCTTGGGCGTCAAACCGCAAATGATGGAAGACATGCTGGACGCACTGGCGCCCGTACTGGAATCCCGTGCCGAGAGCCGGCCTTTTGTGCTGGTCACAATGGCTGCCGGTCTTTCGATGCACCAGATCCGCCAGATGGCTGGCAGCGGCTATCCCATCATCCGCATGATGCCCAACACCCCGGTGTCGCTGGGTTCTGGCATGATCCAGTACTGCTATAATGATGTGGAGCCGGAGCAACTGCAGGAATGGTTATCCGCTATGGCCCCCGCCGGACAACTGGACGAGGTTCCGGAATCCTTGATTGATGCTGCCAGCGCTGTATCCGGCTGCGGCCCCGCGTGGGTTTATCAGTTTATCGAAGCACTGGCTGACGGCGGTGTAGCTGCCGGTCTGCCGCGGGCCAAGGCGCAGGAGTATGCCGCCCAGACCGTGCTGGGCAGCGCCCGCATGGTTTTGGAATCGGGGCTGCACCCCGGAGCACTGAAGGATGCGGTCTGCAGTCCGGGCGGTTCTACCATTCAGGGCGTGCGCTTGTTGGAGCAGCGGGCCTTCCGCGGTGCCGTGACAGATGCTGTCTTGGCAGCCTATGAAAAAACAAAGGAATTGGGGAAGTAACATCATGCGAATCGTCGTAAAGGTCGGCACCAGCACCATTGCCCATCCGGGTGGCCGGCTGAACATCCGGCATACCGAAGATCTCGTGAAGGTATGGAGTGACATCAAAAACGCCGGACACGAATTGATCGTCGTTTCCTCCGCCGCCACCGGGTTAGGCGTAGGCAAACTGCAAATTCAAAAGCCGAAGGACATCACCACCAAACAGGCTGCCGCCGCCGTGGGGCAATGCGAATTGATGTACACCTACGACCGCCTGTTCAGCCAGTACAACCACACGGTAGCCCAGATGCTGCTCACGTGGGAGGATTTTGACCACGAAAACCGGCTGCGCAATCTTTGCAGCACCTTGGAGCGCTTGCTTCAGTTGGGTGCCATCCCCATCATCAACGAAAATGACCCCATCGCCATTGAGGAATATTCTCTCGGCGACAACGACACGCTGGCCGCCTTGGTAGCCCAGTGCATCCATGCCGATCTGGTCGTCTTGCTTTCCGATATCGATGGATTATACACCGCTGACCCCCACACCAATCCCAACGCACAGTTGATTCCCGTGGTAGAGGAGATCACCCCGGAAATCGAGTGCTTGGCCGGCGGTGCCGGCTCCTCGCTGGGGACCGGCGGTATGCTGACCAAGGTAGTGGCTGCCAAGCGAGCCACGCAGGCCGGTGTGGATATGATCATTGCCAACGGTTCCCATGCCGAGATTCTCTACGATATTTTGGAAGGCAAACCGGTTGGCACCAAATTTATTGGAAAAAAGGAGGTTTTGTAAATGACCACCCATGAGATTTTGCAGGCAGCCCAAACCGCCCGTCTGCCGTTGGCATTGGCCGATACCCATGCCAAAAACGCAGCGTTGGAAGCCATGGCGGTAGCACTGGTCGCCGCACAGGAAGAGATCCTGACGGCAAACCAGCAGGATCTGGAAGCTGCCCGGGGTCGGGTCAGCGAGGTCATGCTGGACCGACTGGCTTTGACCCCCAGCCGCCTGACCGACATGGCCAAGGGTATGCGAGAAGTGGCCGCACTGCCTGATCCGGTTGGGACCGTACTGCGCAAGATTGTGCGGCCTAACGGGTTGGTGATCGAAAAGACTGCCGTTCCCATGGGTGTTATTGCCATCATTTACGAAAGCCGCCCCAATGTAACCAGTGATGCCGCCGCGCTGGCGATCAAAGCCGGCAGCGCCTGTGTGCTGCGCTGTGGCCGCGATGCTTGGGCCAGTTGCCATTCCATTGTGGAAGCCCTGCGGTCAGGCTTGCGCAAAGTGCATCTGCCGGAAAACGCCATCAGCCTGATCGAGGATACCTCTCACGCCAGCGCCAACGAATTGATGACCGCTGACGGGTTGGTGGATCTGTTGATCCCCCGGGGCGGCGCCGGTTTGATCCGTGCTTGTGTGGAGAATGCCACGGTTCCCTGCATCCAAACCGGCACCGGCATCTGCCATGTGTATGTGGACGCGGCAGCCGATTTGGATATGGCCTTGCGGATTGTGGAGAACGCCAAGACCAGTCGCCCCAGTGTTTGCAACGCCGAGGAAGCCCTGTTGGTTCACCGGGACGTGGCTGCCGAGTTCCTTCCCATGCTGAAAAAGTGTCTGGTGGACGACCGTGCTGCCGCAGGCCTAACGCCGGTGGAGCTGCATTTGGATCCCGCGGCCGCTGCCATCATCGAAGGAGTACCAGCCTCCCCCAACGACTTCGACACGGAATATCTGGACTACAAGCTCAGCGTAGCCGTGGTCCCCTCGTTGGAAGATGCCATCGCGCATATTGCCCAGCATTCCACCCACCACAGCGAAGCCATTGTTACCGCCGACAAGGTAGCAGCCCACCGCTTTGTGACCTGTGTGGACAGCGCTGCGGTCTATGTCAACGCCAGCACTCGCTTTACCGATGGCGGAGAGTTCGGCCTTGGCTGCGAAATGGGGATCAGCACCCAAAAGCTGCACGCCCGCGGCCCCATGGGATTGGCAGAGCTGTGCACCTACAAATACATCGTGCATGGCAACGGCCAGATTCGCGGCGGCGCCGCATCGATGCTTCAGACGCCCTGCCAAGGGTAACTACTTTTTCATCCAATCAGCCGCCCCTTTCCGGTAATCCGGAAAGGGGCGGCTTTTTTGTACAATTTATAAGCAACAAAAAAGGCGGACGCCCGAATCTTCGGACGTCCGCCTTGAATCCTATTGTGCAGCGATCAGCCGATGTTCATATCCACGTTGGTGGAGATACCGTTCACACGGCCCGTGCTGGTGTACTGCCAAATGTTGTACTTGTAATTGAAGCTGAGCGTGTCGCGGTACTGTGCGATCCAAGTGTTATACTTGCTGATATTCGCAAAGTTCAGCGCGTTGTAGAACCAGCTAGCGTAGGAATACACGCCGGCTTTGTATCCTGCATTGCGGATGGTCTCGCAGAATGCCACCGCGCAGGCGGTCCGCTCCGTAGCGCTGATGGCGTTGGCACGGCCACCGACCACCGACTCGGTATCGTAATAGACACCCAACGGCAGCGAATAACCGCTGACCAAGCTCAGCACCATGCTGGCTTCCTCCACCGCTTCGGCCTCATTGATAGCCTGACTGTAGAAGTAAACGCCCACCTTCAGACCCGCGTTGATCGCGCCTTGAATGTTCTGGCGATAGGTGGAATCCTCTACCAGCGCGCCTGTGCCGTAACCACGGTAACCACAGCGGATGATGGCAAAGGTGATGCCGTCCGCCTTGACCGCATTCCAGTCAATATTGCCTTGGAACTTGGAAACGTCAATGCCGCGAGCGGTACGATTCAAAGCGCCGTCCGCGCCAAAGGTGTAAACATCGCCTTGAATGACCTGATTGCCGGTGACCGGCTCATGGGTGACGGGGTCATAATAGTATGTAGCGCCGTCGATCTCCTGCCAACCGGTATAGATGTACTCGATCTTCTCTGTGCTAGTCACAGCAAAATTGTATCCGGCCAGCTTGCTTGCCTCGATGTTATCGGGCCAATCCGCCGTGGGATCCTTTGCCGGGGTAGCCGTAGGCTTAGGCGTCGGTGTAGCGGTAGGCACCGGAGTCGCAGTCGGCGTGGGAGAAGGCGTTGCCGTCGGGGTAGGCGTCGGCGTCGCTGTGGGAGAAGGCGTCGCCGTCGGGGTGGGCGTGGGCGTCGCCGTGGGGGCAGGCGTCGGAGTAGGCGTGGCTTCGGTCTCTCCACTGGGAGTCGGAGTAGGATCGGTGGCGGTGCCGCCGGTGCCTTCCCCGTTTTCGTCTGCCAAGGGCTGTGCCACATCTTCCACTCGATGAGCCATCGACATGGTACGGCCGGTGTCGCCCAGATTCACGATGGAGTCCGCTGCCCCCGGCAGCCAGACAGACATAGCGCTATACGCAGAATATCCGCTATCCCGCTGGGCACTGGTCAGCTCCTCGGTGCCGTCCTTATAGACCGGCAAGTAAGGGGATTCGCTGCCGTCGTTGAAGAGCAAGTGACCACTGCTGCTCAACTTGGCGGTATACACGGTGCTGCGGCTCTTCTCGGTCTTGGAACTCTCGGCGTACTGGACCGTATCGGTCACTTCTTCGGCGATGGGAGCCGAGCCGCCGGTATTCGCAGCGGAGTCCTCAGCGCTCTCATTGACCTGACTGGATTGCAGGATCTTATCCTTGACCGCGTTGACGTCCGCCTTATAAACTACTTTTTCTTCCACCGTGACCGTGGTGCTCTCCGGCACTGCGTAGCCTTCAATGGGCTGGATCGTCACGGTGTATTCACCGGGTTCCACCTCTTCCGCCAGTGCGGTACCGGTCTCGGTATCCACTGCATAATCGGTGGCTTCCCCTTCTGCGTCCGTCAAGGTGACGGTGGCTTCTACACCAACCAGCGGCACCTTGCCTTGCAGGGTATCTTCTTCATCCGTTTCCTCTTCAGCCTCCGGCGTGGGGCTGGGGGTCTGGGCACTTTCTGCCGTTTCTTCAGGCAGCGTATACAACTGCATGCCCACATCCTGCTGGATCACGCTGATATCCGCCAGCAGCGTGATGTCCGGCTCCGGCGTGGGTTCCGGCGTAGGCGCAATGGTGGCTACCGGCTCCGGCGTGGGCTCTGGCTCGCTGCCCGGCACAAAGGAGGCCGCAAATACCCCCAGACCGATACTGGCCGTAAGCACCGCCGCCGAACCACCGGCTACCAACTTATACAAGGGTAACCGGGCGAAGGCGTTGCCGGAAAAATACTTCATAGGATTCCGCTTATTGAACATCCTTACCTCACCGTTCTAATTCTTATAGGGAAACAATAGTACACTACGTACAGCATCATAGCACAAAAGCGTTTATCGCTGCAAGGGGCAAAGACCCCCAAAACGGCAGATTTTGCTGTAAATTTTTGACAATTTTTTGCAGCGGTTTTTGGGGGCTTTTCCTATTTTTTCGTCTTTTTTCCGTTCTTTTTCCCTATTTGGTGTTCTCGTTTTTTTCTTTATACTACAACTTGTATTGCGCAAATCGCCCATGCTCTTGTCGTCTGCCTTGGGGTTTTGACATAGAACTACCTTATTTTATATAAAGCACAAAGGGAACTTTCTGTCGAATACAGATCCTTTTCTTGACAAAACGCGCAGAGCGTGTATACTGTGTACTGGACATAAAAACAGGGGCGCTGAGGGGCATCCTCGGCTGAGATCGAAGCAAACTGCAGCTTCGGGTCACCTTGAACCTGATCCGGATAATGCCGGCGTAGGAAGTTTGACCCATAGGACGTCATACTGCGTTTGCGCCTGCTTGTTTGAGCGGGCGCTTTTCTTGTTTTTATGTACCTTATAAAATTTTGTGGGAGGAGTATACCTATGACCAAAACCTATTCCAAGACCCGCACGCTGGTGGAATGTGCCCTGATGATCGCTTTGGGCACCGTGCTGGCCAACATCAAGATCTACGAACCGCCCAACGGCGGCTCCGTCACCTTGTTCAGCATGCTGCCCTTTATTTTGATTTCCTTCCGGCATGGCGTGAAGTGGGGCCTGTTTACCGGCTTTGTAAACAGCCTGCTGCAGATGCTGTTGGGCTTCTACGCACCGCCGGCCCCCGGCCTGCTGCCTTTGGTGGGCATGATTCTGCTGGATTATGTGCTGGCCTTTACCCTGCTGGGTCTGGCCGGTGCCATCGCCAAGCCGTTTGCCAATCGTATGGTAGGCGTCGCCGTGGGTACTGCGGTCGTTTGCGGGATCCGCTTCCTGTGCAGCTTCTTGTCCGGTGTTCTGATTTGGGGCAACCTCAGCGAAGGCTTGCCCGCTTGGACTTACAGCCTAGGCTACAACGGCAGCTACATGCTGCCTGAAACCATTCTGACCACCGTAGCTGCCGTCTTGATCTACAAGGCCGCCCCGCAGCTGTTTGTGGACCAGAATCGGTAACCCAATCTTCGCAGCGAATCCAAACACAGCATCCGTCGTTCTTTCCCTAGCGGGAAGGTGCGGCGGGTGCTTTTTGTCTTTATTTCCATGTGATTTGGTCCATGCAATCTTTGCTCCATCCAATTCTGTTATAAAAATAACTTTCATGTTCTTGTTCTCGAATTATATTTTTTTGCGCAAAATCTCCTCTTTTGCTCACATTTTGACCAAAATACTAGCTACTTTTTTGTCCTTTTGCCAAATTGTATAAATTTGCTTTCTTTTTTGTGAAGAATGTGTTAATATAAAGGCAACAAGGCATACGATTGAAAGAACCAGAACGATCGGCTGCCCCGTTATGAGGAATCCACTTGAACTTTGGAGGAATGCTTTTATGATGAAGTATCTGCAAAAGCTCGGCAAGGCCTTAATGCTGCCCGTCGCCGCGCTTCCTGTTTGCGGCATTCTCATGGGTCTGGGCTATGCGTTGGCTCCGGCCGCTATGGGTGCTGAAGGCTCTACCACCGGCCTCGCTTACACGGCCGGCTTTATCCTGATCAAGGCCGGCGGTGCTTTGATCGACAACATGGCTTGGCTGTTCGCCGTTGGCGCTGCGGTCGGCCTGTCCGATGACCATGACGGTACCGCCGCTTTGGCTGGTCTGGTCAGCTACCTGATGATGACCCAGCTGCTGAGCACCGGTGTTGTCAGCGCCCTGCCTTTCATGAATCTGGTTGAGGGCACTTCGACCTACATCGCGTTCCAGAAGACTGCCGGCAACGCTTTCATCGGCATTCTGGCTGCCATCATTGGTTCCACCTGCTACAACAAGTTCAAGAGCACCCAGCTGCCTGACTGGCTGGCCTTCTTCAGCGGCAAGCGCTGCGTGGCTATCGTCACCGGTTTGGTCTCCATCGTTGTTTCCGTTATCCTGCTCTTCGTCTGGCCCATCATCTTCAATGCTCTGGTTCTGCTGGGCGACGGCATCGTCAGCATGGGCGGCATTGGCGCCGGTCTGTACGCCTTCTTCAACCGCTTGCTGATCCCCACTGGTCTGCATCACGCCCTGAACAACGTGTTCTGGTTCGACACCATCGGTTTGGGCGACCTGACCAACTACTGGGCTGGTAAGACTACCGCCGATGTGGGCTGGAGTCTCGGTATGTACATGTCCGGCTTCTTCCCCTGCATGATGTTCGGTATCCCCGGCGCGGCGCTGGCTATGGTCCACACCGCCAAGAACAAGAAGGATGCTATCGGTCTGGTGGCTTCCGCTGCTATCTGCGCGTTTGTCTGCGGCGTTACCGAGCCCTTCGAGTTCGGCTTCATGTTCCTCTGCTTCCCCCTGTACGTTGTGTATGCTGTTCTGTACGGCATCTTCACCGTCATCACCTACTACGTTGGTTTCCGTGCCGGCTTCATGTTCTCTGCCGGTGC
>NZ_CALADU010000093.1 GCF_937890665.1 uncultured Subdoligranulum sp. | reverse complement strand
ACTCGGACACCTCTCCACAGTGGCTGCCGCCAAATGCGAGTATTATTTTAGCATGGAAAACCGGGCTTGTCAAGCCCGGTCGTCCTCTTTTCTTCAATTTTTTTCTTCACTTTGTTTGGTGGCTTTTCTGGCACGGTGACGGGCCCACAAAGCCCAGCAAAAAACCACAACACTCAACAGAGCGCCGCAAAAGGCAGAAAGGCCGAACAGCAGAGGAATTGCGTATAGCAACTTATCAAAATGGGGAAGGCAGGTGCCAACAAAAAGCACTGCAAGAGGAAGAAAAGGCAGTGAACCCAGACCGCTCAGCAGCAGGGAAAGGCCGTATCCTTTGCAGGCGTGGGGGACTCGCCAGTTGGGCAGCAGGAAGGCTGCGACACAGCCCAGCAGCCAAGGGAGAAATACCAACGGCGAGATTCCCGCAGCCGGCCCGGCAGTCACATAGATGGCGGTAGGCCCGTCGGCGCCACCGATGATTCCGAGAGAAGCCGCTTGAGCTGCGGTAAGCCGGTTGACAAAATCCGGTCCCAACACAACGGCCAACACCAGTACCGCCAATACCAAAAAGGCCCAACGCCACCGGCTGATAGAACCCGAAACACCGAGGGCTGTGTTGAATTGAGCAGCTACCTCCTCAGGGGAGCCCAGTTCGGCCATGATCTGCTCATCGCTCTGGCCGGCTTCCCGGCGGCTCTCAAAATCCCCGGCCAGCTCGGTCATAATGCGGGCTCGAGTCTGGCGGTCTGCCCGCAGACGATGCTCGATGGCGTTCATGTAGCGCTTCACCGGCGGTAAAACATCCAGCGTGACACTTCCAAGTTTCATCTTCATACCGTATCCCTCCCAAGTTGCTGGTCCACGCAGCGGACAAACTGATGCCAGACCTCTGCTTCCTGCTGCAAAAGCTGAAGGCCTTTCTCTGTTGCGGTGTAAATGCGGCGCGGAACTTTTCCGGGGCTTCCGCCGTCCGGTGTGTTCCATATCGAGGAAATGCACCCTTCCTGTTCCAGCCGGTACAAAATCGGGTAGAGGGTACCTTCTTTTAGGTCCAACAGCCCGCCACCGGCCTTTCGCAGCCGCACGATCAATTCGTAGCCGTGGCCGGGCTTGTCTGCCAAAAGCTGCAAGACCAGCATTTCCAGAACGCCCTTTTTCAACTGCTGGGCGAAGCGTTGTTCGCTGTCGACAGCCATGTGTACCCTCCTTTTGTAATATTTAGGATTACTAAGTATTATATAACATAGATAGAGGAGGTTGTCAAGCCGTGGTGTCTCAACGCTTTACTTTTTGAAGCACTGTGCTATACTTATACCGACTAATATTTTATCTTGGGAGGTACTTCCATGAACGATCCTCGTTGGGCGTCCATTGACGCCTTTGCGGAACAAAACCGTGACAATATCGTGCGTGACATCAGCCGTTTGGTGGCTGTGCCCAGTGTGGAGGGCACGCCGGAACCCGGCGCACCGTTTGGGGCGGGTCCCAAAGCGGCGTTGGACAAAGCGCTGGAGATCGCCGCAGAATTGGGGCTGTCTACCCATAATGCGGAAGGGTATATCGGCTGGGCAGATACCGGCACCATTGCCGATGGCCAAAAGTTTCTGGCGACCATCACCCATACCGACGTAGTGCCGGAGGGCAACGGCTGGGATGCCGACCCCTATACGGTTCGGGTTCGGGAAGGCTGGTTGTTGGGCCGGGGCGTGGCCGATGACAAGGGCCCCAGCATTCTGTGCCTGTATGCCTTGAAATATCTGAAAGATAGCGGCATTGCCCTGAAATACCCGGTGCGTGCCTTGTTGGGGGCCAACGAAGAAACCAACATGCACGACGTGGACTACTATGCGGCCCATTACCCGATGCCGGCGTTCTGCTTTACCCCTGACGCAGAGTTCCCGGTCTGCAACGGCGAAAAGGGCGGCTTTAACGGCGAGATTGTCAGCCCCAAGCTGGAGAATGGCGTGATTGCTGCTTTTGAAGGCGGTGTGGCCCACAATGCGGTGCCTGACCGCGCTAGCTGCACGCTGCGGGTGGCGCCGGAGCAGGTACACCTCACCGAGGGGGTGACGGCGGAAGCCGGCCCCGATGGTACCACGATCCTGCGCGGCTGGGGCAAGAGCGGTCACGCGGCAATGCCTGCCGGCACGGTGAATGCCATCAGCCTGTTGGTGAACTGCCTGTTGGAGAGCGGGCTGTGCACCCCGCAGGAAGAGGCCTATTTAAAGGTAGTGCAGGCGCTGCATAAGGCCACCGACGGCAGCGGCGTGGGGATTGCAGCGGATGACGGTTTGTTTGACCCGCTGACCATCATTGGGGGGACCATTGCAATGCAGGATGGCGTCATCCGCCAGAGCTTTGACTGCCGGTATCCCACCAACACCAACCCGGAGAAGATGCAGGCAGCCATGGAGCAGGTATGCGGCACGGCGGCCCATCTGGAAAATCTGAGCAGTCGGGAACCTTTCTATATTGCGGCGGACAGCCCGGCGGTTCAGACGCTGATCACCACCTACAACGATGTGACGGGGGAGAACAAGACTCCCTTCACCATGGGCGGCGGTACCTACGCACGGCATTTCCCTTACGCAGTGAGCTTTGGCCCCGAGCACACCGATCTGGCATTCCCGGAGTTTGCCGGCCCGATGCACGGTGCCAACGAAGGCGCACCGCTGGATAAGATGATCGAGGCGTTGAAGATCTATATTCTGGCCCTGCTCCGCCTGCAGGAGATTGACCTGTAAGCAAACAAAAGCAAAAAACTGTCCCCGGCACCGGTTGGTGTTGGGGACAGTTTGCATTTTATGTGTCAGAGCGGTATACAGTGACGTAGCAGGTACGTTTTCGACGTTTGCGGCGGCTGCAGAGCAGTGCCATCAAAGTCAACAGGCCACTGGTGGCGGCCAAAAGAACCAAAATCTTACCGAAATGTTTCATACCTGCCTCCTTTTTTGGGGAAAACAGCTGTACAGCGATTATTACCAACATAGTACCATAAACGACAGCAAGATGCAAGCATCGTACATGCTTTGCAACATTTGCGCAAATTGTTGCAAAAATTGCCCTCTCGGATAAAATGTGACGGGAGTTCGGCTGTCAATCTTGACTTGTTTTGGGAAAATGGTACAATAAATAGGTATACTTGTAGGCATGCAGGGAGCGCGTTTCCCAATAGAAGAAACGACTGCATGTACAACAAAAATGAGAAATGGGGGAAATAGCTTGTTCAAGTCCCTAAAACGCTCCGCCAAAGGCGCAAGCGTGCCGCATGTGAAGGCGACAGCCGGGCAGCCGACCGTTAAAATGCCGGTTCCCGAGCATGTCATCATTCCCATGTCGATGCACATCGGCGCACCCGCAGAGCCCGTCGTCAAGAAGGGCGACACCGTCATGGTTGGTACTTTGATCGGCAAAGCAGGCGGCTTTGTCAGTGCCAACATCCACTCCAGCGTATCGGGTACCGTGCAGGACGTGGCCCCGATGCGGATGGTCAACGGCGCAATGACCACCGCCGTAGCCATCAAAACCGACGGGCAGCAGACGGTGGATCCGGCCTGCGTGCCGCCCACTGTCACCGACAAAGCCAGTTTGCTGGCAGCCATTCAGGCCTGTGGTCTGGTAGGTGTTGGCGGTGCGGGTTTCCCGACCCATGTGAAGTTGGCGGCCGATACCGTTGACACGCTGCTCATCAATGCGGCGGAGTGCGAGCCTTATCTGACCACCGACTGCCGCGAAATGCTGGAATGCAGCGATACGATCATCTCGGGCATTGCCGCTGTGATGAAGTACTGCAATATTCCCAACTGCATCATCGGCATTGAGCGCAATAAGCCGGAATGCATCGATTTGATGTGCTCCCTCGTGCGGGAAATGCCCGGTGTCAGCGTCAAACCGCTGCCCACGCGCTACCCGCAGGGCGCTGAAAAGACCCTGGTGGAAACCTGCACTGGCCGGGAAGTGCCGCAGGTCGGCCCCTCCGGTAAGGCGGGTCTGCCTGCCGATGTGGGCTGCATCATCATGAACGTGACCAGTGTGTCCACCTTGGGCAAGTTCCTCAAGACCGGTATGCCGCTGACCACCAAGCGCGTTACGGTGGAAGGCGATGCCATCGCCAAGCCCCAGAATGTGGAAGTGCCGATCGGTACGCTGTACCGGGATGTGATCGAAGCCTGCGGCGGGATTAAGCCCGATGTAGAGCTGGGTAAGATCATCTTTGGCGGCCCCATGATGGGCGGTGCGGCACCCAGCGCGGATTTCCCCGTTTTGAAACAGAACAACGGCCTGCTGCTGTTCAGCAAAAAAGCGGCCAATCTGCCCGAAGCGTCCGCCTGCATCCGCTGCGGCCGCTGCATCGACGCATGCCCCATGGGGTTGGAGCCGGTTGTGGTGGCGGAAGCCTTCAACAATAAGGACTTTGATGCCCTGAAGGCGCGCTGTGTCGACCTTTGTGTGGCCTGCGGCAGCTGCAGCTATGCCTGCCCGGCCAAACGGCCCGTCAGCCAGACCATGACGCTGGCCAAGGCGTGGTACATGGGTGAACTGCGGAAAGGAGGCAAATAACAAATGGAAGAACGTTTGCTTGTAACCGCCTCGCCGCATATTCGGGACCATTCCACCACCCGCGGCCTGATGGGCAATGTTGTGATCGCCCTGATGCCCTGTGTGCTGGCTTCGGCTCTGATTTTCGGTGTGCAGGCGTTGGTGCAGGTGGTTGTGACCACCTTTGCCTGCGTGGCGTTTGAGTATCTTTATGAACTGCTGATGCACAAATCCAATACGGTGGGGGATCTGTCCGCCGTCGTAACGGGCATCATCCTTGCCCTCAATATGCCGGTGGGCATGCCGCTGTGGATCGCGGTGGTGGGCGCTTTTGTGGCCATCATCATCGTCAAGCAGTTGTTCGGCGGTATCGGCTACAACTTTGCCAACCCGGCATTGGTTGGCCGTATCGTGCTGTTCCTCGGCTTTACCGCCCGTATGACGGCTTACGTCTACCCCGATATGGCGGTGGACGCGCTGGCCTCCGCTACGCCGCTGTCTTCCTCGGTGGACCTGTCGGCTGTCAGCTTTATGGATATGTTTATGGGCCTGCATGGCGGTATGCTGGGTGAAACGTGCGTTCTCGCCATTCTGGCCGGTTTTGCCATCTTGCTGGCCACCGGTACCATTCAGGCTACCATTCCGGTCAGCATTGTGGCGACTTGCTACATCCTGACGCTGCTCTACACCGGTGACCCCTATGTGGCACTGATGGAGTGCATGGCAGGCGGTCTGCTGTTCGGTGCTGTCTTTATGGCTACCGACTATGTCACCTGCCCGTTTACCACCAAAGGCAAGCTGTACTACGGTATCTTCATCGGCTTGGTGACTTTCTTGATCCGTCACTTCGCCAGCATGAACGAAGGCATGAGCTTTGCCATCCTGTTGGGCAACTTGATGGTGCCTTGGTTCAATGCTTGGGGCCATCAGGTGCCGCTGGGCTTCAAAAAAGCCAAAAAAGCCAAAGCGAAAAAGGAAGGGGGTGCTGACTGATGGCGAACAACCAGACCCCGGAAAAACAGAGCGCCTTTAAGGAACTGGTGCTGCCGGTCATCGTGCTGGTAGTCATCTGCCTCGTGTGCAGCGCCCTGCTGGCGGTCCTGAACGATGTGACCGCCCCCATCATCGAAGAAAACACCAAGGCGGAGACGTTGGCCTCCTATCTGTCGGTACTGCCGGAAGGCACCAGTGAGGCGGACATGACCGAGCTGGCAAACCTGACCACCCCCGACGTGCAAGGTGCTGTGACTACCAGCTCCGGCGCGGCAGCCGTCAAAGCGGCAGCCAGCGGTTACTCCGGTAAGGATGTCACGGTCTATGTGGCCTTTGACGCCAACGGCGCCATCTCCAACATCAGCGTGGATGCCTCCACCCAGACCACCGGCATTGGCTCCAAGGTGGCCGATGAGAGCTTCACCTCCGGCTTTATCGGCTGGAACGGCGGGGCAGTTTCCAGCGGTTCCCCGGTGGACGGCGTCGCCAGCGCTACCTATTCCAGCAACGCGGTCTTTTCTGCCGTTAACGCGGCCATCGACTGCTATACCAACGAAATCAAAGGGGGTATGTAACGATGGCTGAAAAACCGAGCAAATGGAAAGTGTTTACCGCGGGTATCATCCGCGAAAATCCCGTTCTGCGCCTCGTGCTGGGCTGCTGCTCCGCACTGGCCGTTACCACCACCGTTTCCGGCGCTGTGGGCATGGGCCTGTCCATGACCTTCGTGTTGGTTTGCTCCAACATCGTAATTTCCGCGCTGCGCAAAGCCATTCCCGCTAAGGTGCATCTGCCTTGCTACATTGTCATCATCGCAACCTTCGTTACGGTGGTCCAGATGGTACTGCAAGCCTTTGTGCCGGACCTGTACAAATCCTTGGGCGTCTTCTTGGCGCTGATCGTCGTTAACTGTATCATTCTTGGCCGTGCCGAGATGTTCGCCTGCAAGAACACCGTGGTGGATTCTGCGCTGGATGGCTTGGGCATGGGCATTGGCTACATCCTGACCATGACGCTGATGTCCTCCATTCGTGAGATCATCGGCAGTGGCACTTGGCTGGGCATCACCATCATCCCCGAGAGTGTGGACCGTATGACGGTCATGAACTCGGCGCCCGGTGGTTTCTTCGTGTTCGGCTGCCTGATGGCCGGTTGTGTCTGGCTGGAGCGCAAACTCAACAAGCCCATTGAACGTAAGACCTGCGGCGATGTGATGTTGGAACAGATCGACGCCGCCAAGGCCGAACAGAAAGGGGGCGCTGAAGAATGAGTTCTCAGATTGCAACGTTTGCCACGATCTTCTTCAGCATGATCCTGGTTAACAACTACGTATTGGTACAGTTCCTTGGTATCTGCCCCTTCTTGGGCGTTTCCAAGAAATTGGACTCCTCTGTGGGTATGGGCTTGGCCGTTATCGCGGTCATGGTTATCGCCACGGCTGTTACCTTCCCGCTGCAGATCTTCCTGCTGGATGCGTTTAACCTCGGCTACATGCAGACCATCATCTTCATTTTGGTCATTGCCGTTTTGGTTCAGCTCATCGAGATCACCCTGAAGCGCTACGTTCCGGCTCTGTACCAGTCGCTGGGCGTTTACCTGCCGCTGATCACCACCAACTGCTGCGTGCTGGGCGTCACCATTCTGGCCGTGCAGGACTACTCCGCCGTTGTAGCGGAGGCTGGCTTTGGCCTTGCCTTTGCGGAAGCGTTGGTTTGTGCAGCGGGTGCCGGTGTGGGCTTCCTTGTGGCGATGCTGCTTTTTTGCGGTGTGCGCCAGCGTGTCGAAAACTCCAACCCGCCGGAATGCTTTAAGGGCCTGCCCATTACGCTGGTCGCGGCGGCCATCACCTCGCTCAGCTTCATGGGCTTTGGCGGTCTGGTGGAAAACATCATCAACGCGATTCTGTAAGAAAGGGGAATGGATAGAATGAACCCGATCGTATTTGCTATCGTCGTGCTGGTGGTGCTGGGCCTGATCGGCGGCTTTATTCTGGTGCTGGCCTCCAAGTTTATGGCTGTGTACGAGGATCCGCGCATTGCGGAAATCACCGAGTGCTTGGCTGGTGCCAACTGCGGCGGTTGTGGATATGCCGGCTGTGCCGACTATGCCAAAGCTATCGTAGAGGATGGCGCGCCGACTTTCAAGTGTGCCCCCGGCGGTGACAAGACCGCCGATGCCATCAACCGCATCATGGGTGCCGATGAAACGGACCGCCCCAGCCTGCGTGCCACGGTGATTTGCGCCGGCGGCGAAAACTGCGGCAAGCGGTTTGACTATAAGGGAATCCAGACCTGCGCCGCAGCCGCGGCTGTGGCTGGCGGCCCCAGCGCCTGCTCCTACGGCTGCTTGGGACTGGGGGATTGCACCCGCGCCTGTAAGTTTGATGCCATCCACGTTGTCAACGGGGTGGCGGTCGTGGACCGCAGCAAGTGCACCGGTTGTACCGCCTGCACGGCAGTTTGCCCGCGCAAGGTCATTCAGATGAAGCCCATTGCGCCGCAGCCCGCTGTCAAGTGCTCCAACAAGGATAAAGGCGCTGTGGTCAACAAGACCTGCAAGGTGGGTTGTATCGCCTGTGGCTTGTGTGTGCGTAACTGCCCGCAGCAGGCAATCTTCCTAAAGGACAATGTGGCCGTTATCGACTATACCAAGTGCAATGGCTGTGGTACTTGTGTGACCAAGTGCCCCAAGAAGGCCATCCAGTGGGTGGAAGGTGCCCCGCGTCCCATCGACGCACCGGTTCCTGCCCCCGAAGTGCACTGATCGTTTTGCGTAAGATTCCCCGCCGAAAGGCGGGGGATTTTTTTGATTTTCTTTGCATTTTTTTGAAAAAATAGGGGACAGATCGGCTCGACTATGCTATACTATTCTCCGTAGGTAAATTTGTAACAAAGTACAGGGAGGTTTACCACAATGGAAATCACCAAAGATATTGTGTACGTAGGCGTCAATGATCATGACGTAGACCTGTTCGAGGGGCAGTACAAAGTGCCCAACGGCATGGCATACAATTCCTATCTCATTCAGGACGAAAAAGTGGCGGTTATGGATTCTGTCGATGCCCACTTTACCGATGCCTGGTTGACCAACATTGCAGGGGTTCTGGGCGGCCGCACGCCGGACTATTTGGTTGTGCAGCATATGGAACCTGACCATTCCGGTTCTGTGTTTGCCTTTGCGCAGGCCTATCCCAAGACCCAGATCGTAGCCTCTGCCAAAGCGGTGGCCATTATGCAGCAGTTCTTCGACACCGACTTTACCAGCCGCTGCCTCATTGTTAAGGAAGGGGATACGCTGGAACTGGGAACCCACACGCTGCACTTTGTCACGGCGCCCATGGTTCACTGGCCGGAGGTCATTATGACCTACGATGCCGCGGATAAGGTATTGTTCAGCGCGGACGCTTTCGGCAAGTTCGGTGCCTTGGACGTGGACGAAGAATGGCTGCCCGAAGCACGCCGTTACTACATTGGCATTGTGGGCAAGTACGGCACGCAGGTGCAGGCTGTTCTGAAGAAGGCTGCCGGCTTGGAGATCGAGACGGTTTGCTCTTTGCACGGCCCGGTTCTGCACAAAGAGCAGTTGGCGGATGTGCTGGCTGTCTATGATACGTGGAGTTCCTACCGCCCCGAGACGGAGGGCGTTCTGGTGGCTTACAGCTCTATCTATGGCCACACCAAGCAGGCCGCCGAGGAGTTGGGCGAGAAGCTGCGTGCCAATGGCGTAGATGTCATGGTGATGGATCTGGCTCGCTGCGATATGGCCGAGGCTGTGGCGCAGGCGTTCCGTTACAGCAAACTGGTGCTGGCGGCGGCTTCCTACAACGGAGATGTCTTCCCGTTCACCCGCTGCTTCATCGAGCATCTGACCGAGCGCAACTATCAGAACCGCACGGTTGCGATCATCGAGAATGGCACTTGGGCGCCCACTGCCGGCCGTGTGATGCGCAAAATGCTGGAAAACAGCAAGAACCTGACCATTCTGGAGCAGACGGTCAGCATCAAGAGTGCGCTGAACGATGCCAGCCGTGCGCAGTTGGATGCGCTGGTTGAGGCGTTGAGCAAGTAATCCTTCCAAAAATATCCCAAAATGGGGTTGACAAAACGGCTTACATGCTGTATAATATTTGGCGTTGACCCCATTATGGATGATTAGCTCAGCTGGTTAGAGCGCTGCGTTCACATCGCAGAGGTCGAGG
>NZ_CALADU010000092.1 GCF_937890665.1 uncultured Subdoligranulum sp. | reverse complement strand
TCAAGGCGGGCCTTAAACTCAAGCTGGAAAGCCGCCGCCGTCAGCAGGCCGAAGCCGCCGACGCCCTGCAAAAAGCCGACAAAGAGCGGTCCAACGCCGCCCAGCGCATCCACATTCTGGAAGATCTGGAGCGCAACATGGACGGCTACCAGCAGAGCGTCAAGAGCGTCATGCGGGCCGCCGGTGGCCGCCGCCTGCGGGGCATCATCGGCCCGGTGGCGGGCATCCTGACGGTGCAGAAGGGCTACGAGGTAGCCATCGAAACCGCGCTGGGCTTTGCCTTGCAGAACATCGTGGTGGAGGATCAGGGCTGTGCCCGGGCCGCCATCGCCTACCTGAAAGAAGAACGGGCCGGACGGGCCACCTTCCTGCCGTTGGACACCGTGCAGGGCAGCCGGTTCACGGGACGCCTGACCGGCACCGCCGAGGTGGCGGCCGATTTGGTCACCACCGACCCGAAATACCAACATATCATCGATAACCTTTTGGGCCGCATCATCGTGGTGGAGGATCTGACCGAAGCCTCCGCCGTGGCCAAGAATCTGGGGTACCGCAACCGCATCGTCACGCTGGACGGGCAGGTCATCAACGCCGGCGGTTCCTTCACCGGCGGCTCCACCGCCCGCAGTGTGGGTGTGTTCAGCCGCAAACAAGAGCTGGAGGAACTGCGCCGCCGCCTGAAAAAGCTGGACGAAAAACACGCCGAGGCCGAGAAAGAACTGGCTGCCCGCAAGGCGGAGGTGGATAACCTCTCCGCCCAGCTCTCCGGCGCCGAGGCCGAGGGGATGACCGCCGCTTCGGAGCGGCTGCGGGCCAGTCTGGATCTGGACCGCCTCAACGCCGCGGTGGCCCAGTACGGCGAAACGCTGCGCACCCTGCAGACGGAAGTGGAAACCCAGCAGCAGGCCCGCGCCGCCAGCGAGGCGGAACAGGCCGCTGCGTCTGCCGAACGGCAGAAAGCCGAGGACGAGCTGGCCCGCTACACCGTGGAGCTGGCCCAGTTGGGTGAGAGCACCGGCTCCCTCTCCGCCGAGCGGGAATCCATCACCGAGCAGCTCTCCCAGAAACAGATGCAGCGTCTGGCCGACGAGAAGGACATCAGCCTTCATCAGGCCTCGCTGGAAAGCCTGCAAAGCCGCACGGGCGAAACTGAGGCCCGGGTCCGGGAACTGCAGGCCGCCATGCAGGCGGCCAAGGCCCAGATCGAGGCCAACGAGCTGAAGATCGCCGAGATGGAACGCACCCGGGGCGAAAACCAGCAGAAGATCGCCGCCGCCGAGGAAATCATCCGCACTGCCAACGCGGCCCGGATGGAAACCGAGGCCGCTGTGGCCCAGTTGGGGCAGGAAAACCGCGCCCTCACCGACGAACGGGAGCGGATGAGCGGCGAGATGGCCCGCTTGGCCGAGCGCCGCGCCGCCGCCGAGAACGAACTCAACGACACCAACACCAAACTGTGGGAAGAATACCAGCTCACCGACACCGAAGCCCGGACCCTCTGCGTGCCCTTTGACTCGCTGACCGAGCTGCGGCGGCAGGTGGCCGAGACCCGCAGCAAGATCCGGGCGTTGGGCAACGTGAACGTGGGCGCCATCGACGAGTACAAGGAAGTCAAGGAACGGTACGACTTCCTCAAAGCACAGGTCACCGACGTGGAGAAGGCCAAGGCCGAACTCACCCGGATGATCGCTGAACTGTGCAGCGAGATGGAGGAACTGTTCACCACCTCTTTCAAGGAGATCAACCGCCATTTCGGCCATATCTTCCGGGAACTGTTCGGCGGCGGTCATGCCCGGCTCTATCTCTCCGACGAGAACAACGTGCTGGAGTCCGGCATCGAGATCGAGGTCTCGCCCCCGGGCAAGGTCATCAAGAACCTCAGCGCCCTGTCGGGCGGCGAGCAGGCTCTGGTGGCTATCTCCATCTATTTTGCCATCCTCAACGTCAATCCGGCGCCCTTCTGCATCCTCGATGAGATCGAAGCCGCGCTGGATGATGTCAACGTCAACCGCTACGCCCAGTATCTGCGCCGGATGACCGAACATACCCAGTTCATCGTCATCACCCACCGCCGCGGCACCATGGAGGCCGCCGACGTGCTGTACGGCGTTACCATGCAGGAGGACGGTGTCTCCAAGATCCTGCGTCTCGACCTCGAGAATGTCAGCGCCGACCTGATTTCGTGATCCCAAGGAGGGGTACGCATGTTTTTCTTTAAAAAGCGCAACATCTCCGACAAGGAGTTTGAAGAACAGCAGAAGATGCAGCGCGGTCTGGAAAAGACCCGCACCGGCTTTTTCCAGAACATCCTCAACACCTTGACCAACTGCCAGATCGACGACGATCTGTATAACGATCTGGAAGAACAGTTGATTCTGGCCGACGTGGGGCCCGCCTGCGCCGTCCGTTTGGTGGACGAGCTGCGGGACGAGGTGG
Organism: uncultured Subdoligranulum sp.; assembly: GCF_937890665.1. The sequence continues at coordinate 6,862 of NZ_CALADU010000092.1, read as the reverse complement.
AGAAAAACCACCTGAAAACCGGTGAGGAAGCGCTGGACGCCCTGCGGGGCATCCTCTGTCAGGAACTGACCCCCCGCTATCCGCTGGAATTGGACGGTCACCCGGCGGTGATCCTCGTCATCGGGGTCAACGGCGTGGGCAAGACCACCACCATCGCCAAGCTGGCCCACCTGTATAAAGAGCAGGGCAAGCGGGTCATGCTGGCTGCCGGCGATACCTTCCGTGCTGCCGCCAGCGAGCAGTTGGAACTCTGGGCCGACCGGGCCGGGGTGCCGCTGGTGCAGGCCGGGCAGGGGGCAGACCCCGCTGCCGTCATCTTTGACGCGGTGCAGAGCGCCAACGCCAAGGGCTACGATATGGTCATTGCCGACACCGCAGGCCGTCTGCACAACAAGAAAGGCCTAATGGACGAGCTGGGCAAAATTTCCCGCAGCGTCAAGAAGGCCAGCCCCGAAGCCAGTCTGGAAGTGCTGCTGGTGCTGGATGCCATCACCGGCCAGAACGCCATCAGTCAGGCCGAGGAATTCTGCCGGGCAGCGGGCGCCACCGGCGTAGTGCTCACCAAGCTGGACGGCACCCCCAAGGGCGGCTGCGCCGTCAGCGTGTGGGAAAATCTCGGCCTGCCCATCCGCTTTGTGGGCGTGGGCGAAAAGATCGACGACCTGATGCCCTTCGACGCCCAGAGCTTTGTGGAATCGCTGCTGCCCGAAGTGCCCACCCATAAGGAGGACTGACCCATGGTGATCTGTGCCGCCAGCAACAACGCCGGCAAACTGAAAGAACTGCGCCGCATTCTGGAACGGATGGGCCACGAGGTCAAGAGCCTGCGGGAACTGGGCATCGAGCTGGACCCCGAGGAGACCGGCACCACCTTTGCCGAGAATGCCCGCATCAAGGCCGAAGCCTTCTGCAAGGCCAGCGGTCTGCCCACCGTGGCCGATGATTCGGGCCTCTGTGTGGATGCGCTGCACGGTGCCCCCGGCGTTTACAGTGCCCGCTATGCCGGGCATCACGGCGACGATGCCGCCAACAACGCCAAGCTGCTGCAAGAGATGCGGCAGGTCCCGGCGGAAAACCGCACGGCCCGGTTCGTGTCGGCGGTCTGCTTCATCCTGCCCAATGGCCGGGAACTGCTGGTGGAAGGGGAATGCCCCGGTACGGTGGCCTTCTCGGAGACCGGCACCAACGGCTTCGGCTACGACCCCCTGTTTGTGCCCGACCAGGTGGGCCTGCCCGACGGTTCTACCGTCGAGAACACCGCCCGCCGCAGCTATGCCGAACTGGCCGACGGTGAAAAGGATGCCATCAGCCACCGGGGCCGGGCGATGGAAAAACTGGAAGCGGAACTGCCGGCGTTTCTGGCACAGGGATGAACCCTCTGCCGCCGGTACCGCATACACTACCAATAAGGAGAACATATATGCTCAACAGCAAACAGCGCGCTGCTCTGCGCGGCGCCGCCAACGGTCTGGACCCGGTGTTCCAGATCGGCAAAGGCGAGATCGATGAAACCCTGATTCAGGGCGTGGGCGACTGTCTGGCCGCCCGGGAACTGATCAAGGTCAAGGTGCTGGAAAACAGCGAGTATTCCGCCAAGGAAGCCGCCGCCATTCTGGCCGAGGCCCTTTCCGCCGACTGCGTGCAGGTCATTGGCCGCAAGTTTGTGCTTTTTAAGCAGAAACCCAAAGAGAGCGCCTATGCCGGGCTGCTGACCAAATGAAAGTCCTGCTCTACGGCGGCACCTTTGACCCGCCCCACAACGGGCACATGAACAACCTGCGGGCTGCACTGGACTTGGTGCAGCCCGATCGTGCCATCGTCATGCCGGCGGGCATCCCGCCCCATAAAGCGGCCAGCGCCACCCCCGGCGCGGTGCGCCTTGCCATGTGCCGGTGTTTTACGGCCCTCTCCCCGGTGGTGGAAGTCAGCGACTGGGAGATCCGGCAGGGGGGACGCAGTTACACCGTCCATACGCTGGAGATGCTGCGCGCGCGGTTCCCTGACGCCGCGCTGTACCTCAGCGTGGGCAGTGATATGCTGCTCAGCTTCCAAAAGTGGTGCCGTTGGCAGGATATTTTGCAGATGGCTGCGCTGGTGGTGGAAAGCCGCCGTCCCGGTGACGAGGGGGCTTTGCAGACTGCCGCGGACGCCTTGCAGGCGGCGGGGGGGCGGGTGCTGTTTGCCCGGGCCGAAAGCTACCCCTGCGCGTCCAGTGACCTGCGCACCGGCCGCATTCCCCGGGCCGAATGGCCCCGGCATCTGCCGGCGCCGGTGCTGCAAGTGATTGAAGAAGAGGGCCTCTACCCGGCGGCAGATGCCCTGCCCGCAACGAAGGAGGACTGTGGCCATGACTTGTGAAGAAGCCAAGCAAATCGTCAAGCCGCGTCTGGGGCATAAGCGCTGGACGCATACCAAAAATGTAAAAAATATGGCAGTCCAACTGGCCCGCCGATGGGGCGCAGACCCCGAGAAAGCGGCCTTGGCGGCCCTTTTGCATGACAGCGCCAAGGAACTGCCCAAGGAAGCCCAGTTGCAGATTTTTGCCGACAATGCTATAATAGCAGAAAATGCCCCAGCTCGTCCTGCAGCCATTTGGCACGGCATTGCCGCCGCCATTTTGGCCCAAACCCAGTGGGGGGTGACCGATCCCGAGATCCTCTCGGCCATTCGGTGCCACACCACCGGCAAGCCGGAGATGAGCCTGCTGGATAAGATCCTTTACCTTGCCGATATGACCAGCGCCGAGCGGGATTGGCCCGGCGTGGAGGAACTGCGCAAGTTGGAGATGGAGGATCTGGACAAAGCGCTGTGTGTGGCGCTGAAGCAGAGCATTGATTTTGTAAAAGAAAAAGGCGGCGAACTCGATCCCGAGAGCGTTGCCGCGTACGAGTATCAAAAGGCGCTGTTGGACCGCTGAGGCCCTGCGCCCCAGACTGTCAAATGCCATGAACAGGGAGGATAACGTCCATGAGCGAACCGCGTAAGCTCCACACCGGGGGCGCGGCCGGCGGGCAGTATTATGCTGCCCCCCAGTCCCGCGCTTCCGCTTCCGCCATACCGGATCAGGATCAGTATGAAGCCGCACGCCGCCGCGCCCAGCAGCAGGCCAGCCAGAACGCCCATCGCCGTCTGGTGCAGCAGCCGGTGCGCACCGCACAGGGGCGTCACATCCGGCAAACCCCGCCGCCGCAGGAACCGATGGATCCGCCGATGGAGGCGCAGACCCCGCCGGTACAGGAACCCGAGGCACCCCGGGAACTGACCCGGGCCCAGCGGCAGGCGATGGCCTACCGTGCCGCGGCAGAACGAAAATACGGCAATACGGTCAATTTCCCGGCCCAGCGCCGCACGGTACATCAGTCTTCGTCCGCGTCCCGGCCCCGCACGCAGGTCCAGCATCTGGATGTACGCAGCGCCAAGGGCAGCAAACCGGCCTACGATTATAATGCCGATGTTCCCGCTTCGGGCGGCATTCAAATGGAGGAACCGGCCAAGGCTAAGCGCCGCACCGCAGAGGAAGCTTCGGACCGTACCTATCGCGCCGCCAAATCCGGCGGCAGCGGCGGCCGCAAACCGCCCCGGGACGGCGACGCCCCCCGCGGGAAGAAGGGCGGCAAAAACGGCGGCGACGGCCCCTACAACGGCAAGGGCAAGAAGAAAAAGAAGAAGGGCCTGTGGTGGAAGATCCTCCTCATCACCTTGCTGATCATCCTGCTCATCTTCGGCGGCGCCTACGCCATGATCATGGCCGCCATCGCGCCCGAGGGCGGGTCCATCAAGCTGAACGAGCTGATCAACACCCCCAAGGAATTCCAAGGCAAAGAACTGAACATTCTGGTCACCGGTGTGGACCGTTCCAGCACCGGTCAGTTGGCTGCCGGTTCGTCCAATGAATCCGATGTGAACGACGGTATGACCGATATGATCCTCTACGTCCACTTCAACAACGAAACCGGCGAGCTGAAGATGCTGCAGATCCCCCGTGATACCATCGTCAGCACCGACCGCAGCGTTGCGGGCAACTACCGCATCAACAGTGTGGCCAAGACGCAGGGCACCGACGGCAATAACAATATGGCAGCTCTGTGTGAGCTGGTGGCTGACCAGTTCCAGCTTCCCATCGACGGGTATATGACCATCCGTCTGGAAATGCTGGTCGAGATGGTGGATACCTTCGGCGGCATCGAACTCTATGTGCCGCAGGATATGGACTACGAGGGCAGCCATCTGAGTGAAGGCTACCAGACGCTGAACGGCGCCGCCTGCGAGTTCCTGCTGCGTACCCGTCACATTTACAGCAACGGCGACATTGGCCGTCTGAACATGCAGCGCCAGTTCTACGCGGCACTCTTCCGCAAACTCAAGAGCATCGGTAACATCTGGGATGTGGCGCGCCTGACCCCGGTGGTCCTCAATTATATGGAAACCGACCTCAGCGCCTCCAAGCTCGTCAGCTTTGCGGTGAGTATGCTCAAGATCGATTCCTCCAAGATTATGATTTGCCAGCTGCCCGTCAAGATGGGCCAGCAGTACAACGGCGAATCGGTGGTATATCCCGCCCGGCAGGAGGACGCGGAACTGCTTAACACGTATTTCCGCGAGAATATCGGCCCGGTGGATGCCAGCGAATTGAATCTGTGCGACAGCCCCTCGGTGCTGGGCTTTGATATCAGCGGTCTGACTGCTACCGAGCCCAACATCCAGCAGATGGGCAGCCTGATGAGCGAGGCCGACGAAAAACAGCAGACCGACAATCTGGATGGATCCAGTCAGGTCGTTGGCGTGACCGAGAGCGAAAGCACCGCTTCGGACAGCGCCTCGGACAGTGCGTCCGAGGATGATGCGTCCAGCGACTCTGCCGCCTAAATGAATAGGAGAAAGCCTAACTATGGAAAGTAGAGAACTTGCCATCCGTCTGGCCCGCGCGCTGGACGCTAAAAAAGCCCTCAACGTCCACATTCTGGCCGTGGAGGATCTGACCACCGTGACCGAGTATTTCGTCATTGCCACCGGTACGTCCACCACCCATGTGGGCGCACTGGCCGACGAGGCGGAGTTCCAACTGGGGCGGCAGGGCGTCAACGTCCTGCGCACCGAGGGTCACGACGGCAAACGCTGGGTGCTGCTGGACTATGGCAGCGTCATCGTTCATGTCTTTACGCAGGAAGCGCACGACTACTACGATCTGGAGCATCTGTGGGCCGATGCGACGCCTGTGCCTGCCAGTGAATGGCTGGAAGAAAAAACCGAGACCGCCGAGTAAGCGGAATCTTGAGTGGGGAGAGAAATTACCGTGAAATATGATTTCAAAAACGTCGAGGCCAAGTGGCAGAAAGTTTGGCAGGAAGAGCATACCTTCCATGCTGAGATCGACCACAGCAAGCCCAAGTTCTACGCGCTGGTGGAATTTCCGTATCCTTCGGCGGCAGGTCTGCATGTAGGCCATCCGCGCAGCTACACCGCGCTGGACATCGTGGCCCGCAAAAAGCGGCAGTGCGGCTACAACGTTCTGTACCCCATGGGCTGGGACGCCTTCGGCCTGCCCACCGAGAACTATGCCCTGAAAAACCACATCAACCCCGAAATCGTCACCGCCAAGAACGTAGCTCGGTTCAAGAGCCAGCTGCAGGCGCTGGGTCTGTCCTTCGACTGGGATCGTGAGATCAATACCACCGACCCCGATTACTACAAGTGGACCCAGTGGATCTTCCTACAGCTCTTCAAGAAGGGCCTTGCCTATAAGAAAGAAACCACGGTCAACTACTGCACCGGCTGTAAAGTCGTGCTGGCCAACGAGGAAGTCGTCAACGGTGTGTGCGAACGTTGCGGCAGCCCGGTGGTGCAGCGGGTCAAGAGCCAGTGGATGCTGAAGATCACGGCCTATGCGGACCGTTTGATCGACGATCTGGACGATGTGGATTACATCGAGCGGGTCAAGACCCAGCAGCGCAACTGGATCGGCCGCAGCCATGGCGCCGAGATCAACTTCGCCACCACCGCCGGCGATACGCTGACGGTCTACACCACCCGCGCCGATACGCTGTTCGGCTGCACCTACATGGTGGTCAGCCCCGAGCATGCCTTTATCAAAAAGTGGGTGGACGCAGGCCTCATCCAGAACACCGAGGCCGTAGCTGCCTATCAGGAGGAAGCTGCCCGTAAGTCGGACTTTGAGCGCACCGAGCTCAACAAGGAAAAGACCGGCGTCAAGATCGAGGGCGTGGAAGCCATCAACCCGGTCAACGGCAAGCAGGTTCCCATCTTCATTTCGGACTACGTATTGGCCACCTACGGCACCGGCGCCATTATGGCCGTGCCTGCCCACGATACCCGCGACTGGGAATTTGCCAAGAAGTTCGGCCTGCCCATCATCGAGGTAGTCAAGGGCCAGACCGAGAGCGATCTGGACAAGGAGGCCTTCACCGATGTGGCCACCGGTACGCTGGTGAACTCCGGTTTCCTCGACGGTCTGTCGGTGGAGGATGCCAAGGCCAAGATGTATGCTTGGCTGGAGGAAAACGGCAAGGGCCACAAGCAGGTCAACTTCAAGCTCCGTGACTGGGTGTTCAGCCGCCAGCGTTACTGGGGCGAACCCATTCCTATGGTCTACTGCGAGAAGTGCGGTTGGCAGCCCCTGCCGGAGAGCGAACTGCCGCTGCGCCTGCCGGAAATCAAGGACTTTGAGCCCGGCGAAAACGGTGAAAGCCCGTTGGCTCGCCATACCGAGTGGGTCAACACCACCTGCCCCCATTGCGGCGGTCCTGCCAAGCGCGAGACCGATACCATGCCCCAGTGGGCCGGTTCCAGCTGGTACTTCCTGCGGTATTGCGATCCCCACAACAAGGACGCCATCGCCAGCAAA
>NZ_CALADU010000091.1 GCF_937890665.1 uncultured Subdoligranulum sp. | reverse complement strand
GCCCTCGGCCACCACAAACTTGAAGTGGCCGTCCTTGTCCTGGGTGATGCCCAGGTAGGTCACGGGACCCAGATGGGGGTAGAACTGGGTCAGGTAACCGCCGCCGGTCTTGCCGTGGAAGACCGGCACGATCTTCATGGTGGGCTTTTTGGCCGAGATGGCTGCGTCGCCGGAGCCGGAATGGCCGATGATGCAGATGTCCTTGTCAAAGTCGATGGAATACATCTCGGACAGCTGGCCCTGGCCGGAAATCGTCTTGAGAATGGACATGGCCATGGCCACCTTGATGTCCCCCTCCACGGCGCAGGCGACGCCCTGCTTGATGAGCATCGAGAAGGCAGGAATCAGCATGGAGTCCAGCACCCCCGCCTTGCCCTGGGCAAAGCCGTCATAGTGGGAGGCGATGAAGGCGATCTTCTCGTCCTTGACCCACTGCTCAAAAGCCACCACGTAGCGGGCCATCTCCCAGACCTTTTCCACCGTGCCGCCGCCCTCGATGTCGAAGGTGTCGAGGATCTCCTCGGCCTTGGCGCGGATGACCGCCTCGTCGGTGACGTTGTCAGCAATGGCCCACATCTTCTCCCAGTCAAACTGTTTGGTGTAGAGCCACATCCGGTGGTAGAGGTTGGTCTCGTCGATGTAGAGGTCCATCATGCCGGGGTAGGGACGGCCGATCTGGGCCAGATTGGTGTCCCGGAAACGGCGGCGCACCTGGGCGGCCTTGCACCAGTCGTTGATCTCGGCCTGGACGGTGGGGTCACCGCCCTCCACCACGCCGGTGATCACCGCATGGCGCTTGCCGGCCCGCTCCAGGTCGGCCACCATCTCGCCCACGGCGCCGCAGGCGTAGAGCTCACCCAGCCACTTGGCGGTGTCGGTGTGCTCGTAGTCGGGGGCGCGCAGCTTCTGGACGTTCACCAGCACCACCGGCACATCCAGGTCCCGCACGGCGGGCAGCATGTTGTAGGAGGTGGCGTAGGTCAGCAGCTGCAGAATCACCAGGTCCACGTCGGCGGCGCGGAACTTGTCCCCGGCCGCCTGGCTCAGCTCCTTGGTGGTCACGATGCCGCCGTCCACCAGTTCTACGGTGTCGGGAATCATGGTTTTGAACTGCTCATACTGGGCCTGGAATTCCGGCACCAGACTGGGGAACTGGGGCAGATAGGCGCCCAGGGCAATGGCGAACACGCCTACCCGGGCTTTGGTTTCCACTAACATGCTCATTGGGGAAGAACCTCCTTGATATCAAAACTTTCACGGATACTTTGTCTTGCGGTGACCAGGCCGGCAAATTCGCCGCCGTGAATCATCTGAACGGTCAGGTTACCGATGGCCGTGCCCTCCACCGGGCCGGCGTACACCGGCAGACCGGTGACGGCGGCGGTCATGCGGTTGAGGTAGTTGTCCTGGCAGCCGCCGCCCACGATGTTGATGCTGGTGTAGGTCTTGCCGGTCAGTTCGGAAAGGCCGGCGATGGCGTTCTTGTAGCACAGGGTCAGGCTGCGGTAGACGCACTGCATCAGCTGGCCCACCGTCTGGGGCACAGGCTGGCCGCTCCCGGCGCAGGCGTCCTGCACGGCGGTGATCATGCTGGCCGGGGCCAGGAAGGCATCGTCGTTGGCGTTAACCACCGACGGGAAATCGGCGGCGCTTTCGGCGGCGGCAATCAGGTCGGGGAAGCTCCACTGCTTCTCCCCTGCCTGCACATCCAGGGTCCATGCGGCCCGGGTCTTGCCGGCCACGTAGTCCACCCCGTTGAGTTCCCGCCGGATGGACTGGATCATCCACAGACCCATGATGTTCTTCAGATACCGGAACCGGTACCAGGCGCCGCCCTCGTTGGTGAAGTTCTGGACGCGGCTCTCCTCGGTGGTGATGGGGGCTTCGTTCTCCACCCCCAGCAGGCTCCAGGTGCCGCTGGACAGATACACCGCCCGGTCATCCCGGGCCGGCACCGCCAGGAAGGCCGAGCCGGTGTCGTGGGTGGCGGGCAGAATGACGGTGGTCTGGAAGCCCACTTCGGCGGCGATCTCCTCTTTCAGAGGCCCCACCACCGTGCCGGGCATAGACAGGGGGCCGAACAGCCGCCGGGGCAGGCCCAGGGTGTCCAGCAGTTCCCTGTCCCAGGTCTTTTTAGCCGCGTTGACCAGGTTGGTGCTGCTGGCGTTGGTGTATTCCTGCTTCTGCACGCCGGTGAGCAGATAATTGAAGTAGTCCGGAATCATAAGCAGGCTGTGGGCCGCTTCCAGCTGTTCGGGGTGCTCTTTTTGCAGCGCCGCCAGCTGATAGATGGTGTTGAACAGCTGCTTCTGGATGCCGGTGCGGGCATAGAGCTCGGCGGGGCTGATCTTGGCCTCCACCAGTTTGTCGGCACCCTCGGTACGGCTGTCGCGGTAGGCCACCGCGTCGCCCACCGGCGCCCCGTCCTTGTCCAGCAGTACAAAGTCCACAGCCCAAGTATCAATGCCCACCGTGGTGGGGACCTTGCCCAACGCCTTGCAGGCTTTCAGTCCGCCCAGAATGCCCTGCCACAGATTGTCCATGTCCCAGCAGTCGTGGCCGTTCTTGCGGATCTGCCGGTTTTCGAACCGGTATACTTCCTCCAGCACCATCCGCCCCTCTTTCAAATGCCCCAGAATGAGGCGACCTGACGATGCGCCGATATCGATTGCAAGATAATACCGCACTTCCTGCAGCTCCCCTTCCTGTTTTTTCACTGGTATCAGTATACCGGCAGAGGTCTAAAAAAATAAGCGCGTGATTTACAATAAAATCACGCGCTTATTTAAGTAATTTTTCCTCAATTATCGGAATTGCACAAATGATCCCGGTATTCTTTCGGCGTTATGCCAAAGGCTTTTTTATAAATACCGTAAAAATAACTGGTGGTGTCATACCCCACGGACTCGGCTATCGCCTGCACGGGCAGCCTGGTGGTGCGCAGCAGCTGCTGGGCCCGGTCCAAACGTTTCTGCTGCAGCAGTTCCTTGAAGGTATTACCAGTTGCCTGCCGGATCAGGGCGCTCAGGTAGGGAAGCGAAACATGGAACCGCTCCGCCACATGGGACAGGCTGGCATCGCGGCAGTTATCCTCAATTTCGCGTAGTGCCGCCAGCACAAGCGGGCTTCCCTGCCCCGGTTCGCCCTGCACTTCGATACATTCATGGTGGTTCAGCAAGTCCAGCATCAGCATCGCCATGCGCAGCTGATTGGCGCCACGGGCCCCGGGCTCATTGTGCAGAAGGCTCCAGACCATGCTTTCCACCAGGTTTTGGACCGGAAGCAGTTCTGCGGTATGGCAGACCAGATGGGAAATCTCCGCACCGCCGTTTTTCAGCGTTCCCAGCAAAAAACGTCCCAAAAGGTTGGTCGTTCCCACAATTTGAAAGGCATAATCAAAGAACTGGGGCAGCACAATGAAGTTCACCGCCACGTCCCCGGCCTCCGCTCTTTGGATGGCGTGGCTGGCCTGCTGATTCAGAAACAACAGCTCTCCCTCCTGCAGGTGTACCGGCGTACCGCCGCCGATCAGGTGCGTTGTCTGACCGGTACACATATACATAATTTCCACATAGTTGTGGCTGTGGCGTGGGAAAGCCACAAACCGGGTATGGGGGCGTATAGTGATGAGCTGGCCCTGGCGCAGCAGCTTGGCCGCATCGATCTCAAACCCATGGCCGGAGGCATACAATGTCCGGTCTAGCGGTTCCCCATCCCGCAGTTTCTGCTCTTCCGATGTAATGCGGGACAATGTGTTCAGAATTTCTGTATCCATAGTTTGCTTCTGGTCTCTTTTATCCGTATTCAGACGTACGTTCTCTTTTACCCGTTCAGTCCTTCCAACATTCCTTTGAGTTGTTCTTCCGTTAAAACACCAAAGGAAACCAGTGTTCCCAATGTCATTCCCTCCAGCATCCGGGAGGCGCCTTCGGTATCACCGGCAGAGGCCTGTCCTGCCGCTGCTTCCGCCAGCCGCTGCAGGATCGGGCCAAACACGGCGGCTCCTTTGGGATCCGATACTACGTCGGCCAGCGTACTGTATTCGGTAAACATACGAGGCAATGGCCTCTCCGCAGTGAACGACACTTCCTTGCGAAGCCGGATATCCCTGCTGGACGCTCCGACTTCGATCCCATAACAGCCGGTGGGGGCATAGAAATCATGGAGCAGCGGCTCATAATATGCCAGATCCCGGGCATTCAGTTGGAAGGTAATCTCTCGCCCTTCACCCGGCTGCAGTGCCACCTTGGCAAAAGACTTCAATTCCCGTACAGGTCTGCGCCGCATCCCGGCAGGCGGCGCCACATACAACTGTACGACTTCCTTTCCCGGACACTTCCCTGTATTGGTCACGGTCAGCTGTACCCGCAGCGTTTCCCCTTCCCCCATCCGGGAACGATCCACCGTCATATTGCTGTAGGCAAAACTGGTATAGGACAGGCCATACCCGAATGGGAACAAAACATCCATTTCTTTGGCGTCATAATAGCGGTATCCCACAAAAACGCCTTCGCGATATTCTGTAATGCCATTTTCTCCGGGGAAGTTGAACCAGGACGGGGTATGGGCAAGTTTCTGTGGGAAGGTCTCGGGCAGCTTTCCGCTGGGATTTGCCTTGCCATACAAAAGATCCATGGTGGCTGCACCCACACCGTCACCGGGGAGGTACATTTCCAACACAGCGGCCACCTTGTCCAGCCAGGGCATAGTGATCGGAGCGCCGTTATACAGCACGACAATGGTATTGGGCTGCACATCAGAAACTGCTTCTATCAGTTCATTCTGGTTGGCCGGCATTTCCAATGTCGTACGGTCTACGCCTTCGCTTTCATACCGTTCCGGCAGTCCGGCCAGAATCACCGCTGCATCAGCCTTGCGGGCCGCAGCCACCGCTTCCTCCAGCAGTGTACGGTCCGACGTATCAGATTCCTGATCATAACCGCGCGTCCAGCTCATACCCTTCGGCATGCAATCCACCGCACGGCTGATATATGCACTGTTTACATGACTGCTTCCGCCACCCTGATACCGTGGTGCAGCGGCAAAGTCTCCGATGAGCGCCACGGAACTTTCCTCCGTCAGAGGCAGCACCGAGTCCTTGTTTTTCAGCAGTACCGCGCATTCTTCAGCAATGTGACGGGCAAAGTTATGGTCGGCAGCGCGATCAAAAACAGCATCCGGATGATGGTTTTCTATGCCTGTCTGTACCAGTTTCAGCACATTGTACACCGCACGGTCCACCTCTGCCTCCGTCAAAGTTCCGGCGGCCACCGCATCCAATACCTGTTGAATTCCTCTCCGGCTACCTCCCGGCATTTCCAGATCCAACCCGGCTTTTACGCCCACTGCGCGATTTTTTACAGCTCCCCAATCGGTTACCACCATACCCTGGTATCCCCAGGCCGAGCGCAGAATATCGGTAAGCAGCGTTCCGTTTTCACTGCAGAATGTTCCGTTCACCTTGTTATAGGCACACATAACCGCCTGAGGCTTGGCCGCCTTGACGACAGTTTCAAAGGGTGCCAGATAAATTTCGTGCAGGGTGCGTTCGTCTACCACACTGTCGCCCACCATGCGGTCAGTTTCCTGATTGTTGGCGGCAAAATGTTTGATGCAGCTTCCCGTACCGGTGCTCTGGACGCCTTCCACCATGGCGGCCCCCATCTGTCCGGCCAGGACGGGATCTTCACTGTAATATTCAAAATTTCGTCCGCACAGAGGGCTTCGCTTGATATTCAGCCCCGGCCCCAACAGCAATGCGACCCCTTCAGCCTGGCATTCGTTTCCCACTACACATCCCAGCTTTTGTGCCAGAGCTGTATCAAAGCTTGCGGCCACCGCAGCCGACGAGGGGAAGCACACAGCAGGCGTACTTCCATATATGCCCAGGTGATCACTTTCTTTTTCCTGTTTTCGTAAACCACTGGGCCCATCACTCATCATAATGGCCGGAATTTCCAGGCGCTCCATGGCGCGGGTGTGCCAAAAATCTCCACCAGTCAAAAGTTCTGCCTTTTCTTCCAGCGTGAGTTGCTGTATCAATTCATTCAAGTTCACCATGGTATTCCTCCCGTTCAAAAGCAACGCAGGACATTTCTTACGTATTGCCGTAATTTTGGTTAATGACAGCATAGCATATTTGCCAATCAGTGAGGAGTCAAAAATTCAGCTTAAAGGACTATAATTCCATAAGTTTATGAAAAGCAGAAAGTTTATGCCGTTATTCGTCACCCTTGCGTGGATTTCACTGTTTCTATACTGCCTCTCTTGATTTCCAAAGCGGTTGCCTGCGCCTATGCGGCTCCCAATACTTTAAACCATACATATAACCAAACACATACAAAAAACACCCGATCCCGGTATTACCGAAAATCGGGCGGTGAATCACGGGCACATCTGTCCCTTTAACGTTTGCCTGCTAATATCCGTCAATCAGTAAGAGAATTTTTCACTCTGTACTTGAATCAGTCTGCATACAATGCAGCAGCTTTATCAAGGCATTTCTGCCAGAAGTCCCGTGTCAATTCTCTGCTGTGCCCGCGTAAAGTCCGGGATTTTTCCAGGTGGTCACATTCTGATGTCCCGCACTCAGTGCTCCGTCCACCGGAATGGCTGCACCGGTGATATACCGGGCCATATCGCTTGCCAGGAACAAAGCCAGCCATGCACATTCCATGGGATCTCCCATTCTGCCTGCCGGGCAGTCTTTTGCAAACATGGCCATCGCAGCTTCGGGAATATCGCCGAAGATGCTGGTCTTTGTGTATCCGGGGCAGATTGCATTCACCGTGATTCCATAGGCGGCGTAATCCAGAGCCGCGGCACGGGTCATACCGACTACACCGAATTTCGTTGCGGTATACAATGCCTGTCCCCGCTGCGGAACAAGGCCAGCCACCGACGCAACGTTGATCAGGAAACCGCCTTTGGATTTGCTGCGGAAGATTGCCTCTGCTGCATACTTCATGCCGGCAAATACGCCTTCGCTGTTGAGCGCAAAAATCCGCTCATACTCTTCCAGCTCATATTCATGCAAAGGATTGCCGCCCATGCCGATTCCTGCATTGGATACGAAACCGTCCAGCCGGCCATAGGTTTCCACCGCTTTCTCTACCAGAGCCTTGATCTGTGCGGGATCACTGCAATCCGTACGGACAAAAACGGCATCGCCGCCTTGCGCAACGATCTCACCTGCCACCTTCTGACCCTGTTCCTCACTGCGTGCGGCCAGCACAACCTTCATACCGTTGGCGGCAAAAGCGCGTGCAATTGCTTCCCCAATGCCTCTGCTTGCGCCGGTCACAACGGCAACTTTGCCCTGTACGCTTTCAAAAGTAGCTTTCATTGGTATTTCTCCCTTCGCTCGTTTCACTCTGCCTTTTCTTCGATTTTATTCCGGAATCCGGTTCAGAAATTGCGCACTGACCTGCGCGCTTTTCACCGGGCTGCCGTCGATCCAGTTGCGGTGGCTCTCCAGAATCACCGCGTCCACGTTGGCCTGCAGGGCCTGTTCTAGCAGGCTGTCCAAGTCCATGTTGCCGGTGCCCAGTTCCATGCTGTCGGTTTTCAGGATGGGGGTCACGGCAGGGCCCTGCACTCGACTGCCCCGGTCGTTGATGTGCCACAGCTTCATGCGATGGCCCAGCCGCTGCATCCAGGCCAGGGCGTTGGCGCCGCCCTCGGTAAACCAGTAGCTGTCGAACTCAAAGTTCACAAACCGGGGATCGGTCTCCTCCAGCAAAATGTCATAGGCACGTTTTTGATCATTTACCCGGCGCAGCTCACAGTTATGGTTGTGGTAGAGCAGCTCCACGCCCTCCTGCCGGAGGGCCTTCCCTGCTTTGTTCAGTCGGGAGGCCAACTCGCGCACGGCGGCTTCGTTCCCGTAGTCAAACCGATACATGCCAGTGATGACCACATACTTGCTCCCGAAGCTCTGGACCTCCTGTACCACCGCTTTCGGGTCACGTTCCAGGCTGCCCAGGTCGGTGTGCAGGCTGACCACTGACAGGCCCGCCTCCTGTACCAGCTTGTGCCAGTCCAAATTGCCCCCCTTGCCCACCGGCATACCGGCGGCCTTGGTCAGCAACTTGACCATGAACC
>NZ_CALADU010000090.1 GCF_937890665.1 uncultured Subdoligranulum sp. | reverse complement strand
GGTCGCCCGCGACCTGCTCACACCGGATGAAGTGCGCTTGCTGCCGGACGGCAAAGCCGTGCTGTTCGTGCGCGGGGAGCGGCCGGTCATCGACGACAAGTATGACCTGCTGCGCCACCCCTGTATCCGCTTCACCGAGGACGGCGGCGCGGCTCCCTTCGACTACACCGCTGCCGAGCTGGCAACCGATGATCTGCCCGGCGAGGCTGCTGATTGGGAGCTGTTGGATATAGATGATTTTTTGCCGCAGCCCAAGCGCCCGCAACCGCCATTCCGAACGATACACAACAGAGCACAAAGGAGGAATGCCCATGAATCCCTTGAATCACAAACGCAATTACAAAACCCAAGACCGGCTGAATAGCCAGCCCGTCACCCACCATCTTCGCCGCGGATTTGCGTTGTACGCCGTTGCCGCTCTGGCCTGCTGCCTGGCGACGCCCGTGCTGGCGGCCGGTGACCCACTGGCTGTCATCGACAACCTGAACACCTTCATTTTCAGCATCATCCGGGCCGTCGGTCTGATCCTGCTTGGATGGGGCATCGTGCAGGTGGGGCTGTCGCTGCAAAGCCACGACCCCAGCCAGCGCAGCCAAGGTTTCCTGACGCTGGCCGGTGGTCTGATTATCACTTTTGCGAAGGAGATTCTCGACCTGATCATCGGGACCGGCGTGTGAGGTTTGCGGCAATCTGTCCGCAGAAGGAGGTGATGCGATACGGACAATAGCTGGATCGTCGATAACTTGACGAATGCCTTGAACACCTGGAACGATAAGCTGGCCGAGATCTGGCAGCTGCTGACCGTCAGCCCGGTCAGCTACAACGGCGGCGCGGTCTGGAACGTCATGACCGGCATCTATGGCGCTTTACAAGCCATTGGATACGGGCTGCTCGTTTTATTCTTTGCGGCGGGTGTCGTCAAGACCTGCGGCAGCTTTGCCGAGGTGCGTCGCCCGGAGCAGGCGCTCAAGTTGTTCGTGCGGTTCGCCCTGGCCAAAGCCGCCGTGGACTACGGCCTCGACCTCATGCTGGCAGTGTTTGACATCGTGCAGGGCATGGTCGCCCAGGTCATCGGCACATCGGGGGCAAGCGGCGTCGGCAGCACCACGCTGCCGCAGGAACTCATCGACACGATCAACGCCTGTGGATTTTGGGAGAGCATCCCACTGTGGGCTGTAACTCTTATAGGCAGTCTGCTCATCACGGTGCTGTCCTTTGTCATGGTGCTGACCGTCTATGGCCGGATGTTTTCCCTTTGGATGTACGCCGCCATCGCACCGATCCCGCTGTCGGCTTTTGCCGGCGAACCCACCAGCAGCGTGGGCAAAAACTTTTTGCGCAGCTATGCGGGTGTGTGCTTACAGGGCGTGGTCATAGCGCTGGCCTGCATCATCTTCTCTGCCCTTGCCACCGACGCACCCACCGTTGACCCCAACGCCAGCGCCATCACGGCGGTGTGGTCGTATGTGGGCTCGCTGGCGTTCAATTTGCTGGTGCTGGTGGGGGCCGTGAAGGGATGCGACCGAATCGTGAAGGAGATTATGGGGCTGTAAGGCGGCCGCCGCACGGCATCAGAACAAGCGAGCGCCAATCATCCGGGGCAAAATTAGCCAATCATCCGGTTGAAAGTCGGCCAATCATCCGAAAAATATTCGGCCAAGTATCCGGTTTGGTCTGCAATCCTCATCTCATCGATTATAATGTGAGTATATTGTGCGGAATGGCAAGTTGCGTCCAGAGGCAAGAAACTTCTCCGGTGCGGAACCAACCTCTGACAATTCGTCAGCAGTTGAACCGGATGGCACGGATGGCTACCACGCATCATTCGGAGAATATACGGCAACCAGGTTCAATTCGGCATACGCTGTGTGCCGAATTGTCTGAGCGTTTTATCGATGGTTTCTGCATAGCACCAACGAATGGCGAATAAGCAGATAAGATTGGCAGGCAGTGATCATAAGGACGCCGCAACGATATAGGAGGGTGAAAATGTGAACCGACTGCTGTGAAATTCATCGTTGAATTTTACGCAATAATCCGCTATACTTAAAGCAGAAAGGACGGTGTTTTCCATGCCGAATATCAAGCCAATCTCCGATCTGCGCAATTACAATGAGGTCCTGCGGGATGTCACTGCCGGGGAGCCGGTATTCCTGACCAAAAATGGCCGCGGTCGCTATGCGGTGGTGGATATTCAGGAGTACGAGAAAAGTCAGGCAATGGTCAAACTGCTGACCGAACTGGCCCGCGGCGTGCGCTCCGGGCAGGAAGAAGGCTGGCTCGCACTGGACGATGTGGAAAAAATGCTGTTGGGGTGAAGTATGGCAAAGGTACAAATCTCCCCGTTGGCACAGCAGGACTTGCTGAATATCCGCCAGTATATTGAAACAGAGCTGGCCAATCCTGTGGCCGCACGCCGCACGGTTGAGCGTATGCTGAAAGCGATCCGCCAACTGGAACAATTTCCTTTATCCGGGGCGCCCCTGCAGTATAATGGAGCAGACACAGGGTATCGCTATGTGACCAGCGGCAACTATGTGGCGTTCTATATTGGTACACACACCACTGTGCAGGTGGTGCGGGTGCTATATGGTCGCCGAGATACGATCCGCATCTTGCTGGGAAGCTCGTTCCGGCCAGAGGAACCAGAAGAAGATACAGAATAAACTACTGGGGCAGCCGTAAACGGTTGCCCTTTTCTATTGAAAGACCCAATTGTGAGACTATAATAAAAACCTGGAGCCTGCCAAAGCAAGCTCCAGGTTTCATTTCTGGTGTTGGATGATCCACTGCAAAAGTTCGGCGGCGCTCGCCTGGCTTGCCGCGACTGCAAAGATAATGTCGATGAGTTCCTGCTGTGTGTAGGAAAGTTCAATGCCATTCAGCGCAAGAAAGACCAGCATGACATGGGTGCCGATCCGCTTGTTGCCATCCACAAAGGGATGGTTGCAAACTAGCCCGAACCCAAGCTGTGCCGCCTTGGCCTGCACAGAAGGGTAGAGGCTTTGCCCGTCGAACGTCTGAAACGGGGCAGCCAACGCCGAGTCCAGCAGT
>NZ_CALADU010000089.1 GCF_937890665.1 uncultured Subdoligranulum sp. | reverse complement strand
GCCGGTCCACCCGGATGCTGTGCTTCACATCGGGGGTATGAAATTCCGAAAACCACATTTCCATAGAGGTTCCCTCCTTGTCAGGCCAAGACGTTGAGGCGCAAGATGTCGGGGTCTTCCGGTCCCGTCATGCTGCAGCCCTTGGACTTGGCGTACTCGATGTAATCCAGAATTTCGCCGGTGATGCGCTCGCCCGGCGCCAAGATGGGAATGCCCGGGGGATAGCACATGACGAATTCGCTGCAGACCCGGCCCTCGGTTTCCCGCAGGGGCAGGCTGACCTTGTCGGCGTAGAAGGCCTGCTGGGGGCTGGCCACTACCTCGGGGTCGATGTATTCCTGATTCAGCAGCCCGGTGCCGTCGGTGTGGTAGCGGCGCTTGATCTCGGCCAAGGCGCTGACCAGCCGCTCCAGTTCCTGCGGGCGGTCGCCCATAGACAGGTAGGCCAGAATGTTGCCGATGTCGCCGAATTCGATCTGGATATCGTACTCATCCCGCAGGATGTCATAGACCTCGATGCCCGCCAACCCGATGTCCCGGGTATGAATGCTGAGCTTGGTGGTGTCGAAGTCAAAGATGGAATCGCCGTTGCACAGTTCTTTGCCGAAGGCATAGTACCCGCCGATGGCGTTGATCTCTTCCCGGGCATACTCGGCCATATCGGCCACCTGATGGAAGACCTGCCGCCCCCGCAGCGCCAAGTTGCGCCGGGAAATATCCAGACTGGACATGAGCAGGTAGCTGCCCGAGGTAGTTTGGGTCAGGTTGATGATCTGCCGCACATAACCTGCATGGACGTTGGGCCCGCAGAGCAGCAGGCTGGACTGGGTCAGGCTGCCGCCGCTTTTGTGCATCGACACGGCGGCCATATCGGCGCCGGCGGCCATGGCCGACACCGGCAATCCGCCGCCAAAATAGAAGTGGGTGCCATGAGCCTCGTCGGCAAGGCAGAGCATGCCCGCGTCGTGGGCCATCCGCACGATGGCCCGCAGGTCGCTGCAGATGCCGTAGTAGGTGGGGTTATTGACCAGCACCGCCACCGCATTGGGGTGCTCGGCAATCGCCTTGGCCACCTGTTCCCGCCGCATACCCAGCGAGATGCCCAGCCGCTGGTCCACCTCGGGGTTGACGTAGACCGGCACGGCGCCGCAAAGCACCAAGGCGTTCAGCACGCTGCGGTGGACGTTGCGGGGCAGAATGATCTCGTCCCCCCGCTTGCAGGCGGTGAGCACCATGCTCTGCACCGAGCTGGTGGTGCCGCCCACCATCAAAAAGGCATGGGCCGCACCGAAAGCGTCGGCGGCCAGTTCCTCGGCTTCCCGAATGACCGACACCGGATGGCAGAGATTGTCCAGCGGCTTCATGCTGTTCACATCCACGCCCACACACTGCTGGCCCAAAAAGGCCGTCAGTTCGGGGTTGCCCCGCCCGCGCTTGTGGCCGGGTACGTCAAAGGGCACCACCCGCATGCGGCGGAAGTTTTCCAACGCCTCGTGGATCGGCGCGCGGCGCTGGTCCAGACGGGTGCGGTTGAAATTCCCGTTCATCTTTTCCTCCGTCCCGTGGTTCCTGTACAACCAAAAACGCAAGCCGCACCACCGGGTGCAGACTTGCGTTGCCTTCGACCTATTTCGCCGCAAAGCGCCCTACCCTTCGACATAACAAGGGCAAGGCGGCGACAATGTATATAGGCGTATCGTGTCCAGAGTCTATATAGCAATTCTACTTTTACTACTCTTATTGACCGTTTCACAAGTCTGCGTGCGGGGCACACAATTTCTGGTTATAAAGGAACCAACTTATAAAATTTGAGCTTTTAACTCAATCAATAAGGCAACCCAAGTTGCCGATCGGCAGTGGACCCGGCTGTCCGTATGGCCTTAGCCCCTGATGGGCGGTCCTAGGTAAATTGCTTTGAAAAACTCCTACACGATTCGTCTTTCAAAATCGTGGTTATCGTACCATATCGTCCGAAAAATGTCAATGATAATTTTTGTAAAGTGGAAAAAGCGGCCAACGCAGTCGGGACCAACCTCTGCTGGGAGAATCAACACACAAAAAGGGGACCGCCCCTTACGGGACGGTCCCCTCGCTTTGCAGCTTACAGGATCTCGATCTGGTTGGGCTGTCTGTCCGGCAGCTTCTTGGCCTCCGCCTTGGGCAGGCTCAACTCCAAGATACCATCCTTGAAGCTGGCCTTCACATCCTCGGGCTTGATCTCTTCGCCCACATAGAAGCTGCGGGCGCAGGAACCGGTGTACCGTTCCTGACGGATGTAGTGGCCTTCGCCATCCTTCTCGTCATGGTCGGCGCTGCGGTTCGCCGTAATGGTCAGGTAGCCGTTCTGCAGATCCAGCTTCACGTCTTCCTTCTTGAAGCCCGGCAGGTCCACGAAAACGTCATAGCCGGTTTCGGTTTCCCGCACATCGGTCTTCATCACATTCGCGCTCCGTTTGCCAAACATACGGCGGGGATCCGCCGCCTGCATCATACGGTCAAAGTCGCGATCCCAATCATTCTGGAACCAATCGTCCAGCAAAGCATCATGAAACATATAAGGCACCATCATCATAAGTCATTCCTCCAATTCTTGTCGGCTGCCGGTTCTTTTTTCGGCGTCGGACTTTTGATTTGGCCTTTCAGGGGTTCGGGGGTTTCGCTTTCGTTCGCCCCTGTTCCCTTGGAACGCCTTTATTATAGCACCGGAAAATTAGCACTGTCAAGCCTAGAGTGCTAATGTTTACATTTCATGCGATGTTTGTTCATAAAATATGCGATTTTGCTCCGGGGGCTGTACAAAACCCCGGGAGTTTTGTATGATACAGGTATCTTATCCAAAAAAGAAGGTAGCATGGTATGGTTTACAAACTGCTTTTCAGCCCCACCGGCGGCACCGCCGCCGTCGCCAACGCTTTGACCGACGGCCAGATCGTGGACCTGACCGACCGCAGCAGGGATTTTTCCGCCGTGGCCCTGACCGCCGAGGACGTGGCCGTGATCGCGGTACCGTCCTACGCGGGCCGGGTGCCCAAGACCGCCGCAGCGCGGCTGGCAGAGGTGCAGGGTGGCGGCGCCCGGGCGGTGCTGGTCTGTGTATACGGCAACCGCGCCTACGAGGATACACTGGTGGAACTGGCTGATCTGGCCGAGGCCGCCGGATTCCGGGCAGCGGCGGGGATAGCCGCACTGGCCGAGCATTCCATCGCCCGGACTTACGCCGCGGGGCGTCCCGATGCAGCGGACAAAGCCGAACTGCATACTTTTTGGGAAAAGATCGAGGCCAAGCTCCGCGCCGGGGACGACACCGCCCCCGCCCTGCCCGGCAACCGCCCCTACAAGCCGCTGGCGGTGCACAGCATGGTGCCCCACACAGCCAAACGGTGCATTGACTGCGGCCGCTGTGCCGCCGCCTGCCCCGTGGGGGCCATCGACGCCACCGACCCCCGCCGCACCGACGCCGACCTGTGCATCGGCTGTATGCGGTGCGTGGCCCTTTGCCCGGTGCAGGCCCGCCAGATCGACCCCGACGCGCTGGCGGCCCTGACCGCCCGGCTGGCGCCCCTTTGCGCCGGGCATAAGGAAAACGAGCTGTTCCTGTAACCTTTTACCTCCGGCAGAAGAAAAGCCCCCGGCCGCGCAAATGCGCGGCCGGGGGCTTTGTTCTGTTTGCGATTTACGCCTGCGGCAGCGGGAAGGTGCTGCCGCCGTGAGGCATGAGGGTGGTTTCCACCCCGTTCAGGCTGCCGCCGTTGCTCTGGGCGGCCAGCGCCAGCGCCTCGTCCAGCGTCTTGGCCACCTGTATCTTGGTGTGGGCAAACCGGTCGGCAGGCAGGTCGGTGACGAGGATCAGATGGTAGTTTTCTGCTGTCTCGGCAAAGAGGAAGCCCACAAACCCACCGATGGAGAAGTCGGCGCGAAGGGCTTTCTCCCGTGCTTCCATCGAGTCAAAGTTGCAGATCTGGGCCTCGCAGTCGGGGTCGCCGAAGCCCTCCCGGCACTGGGAGAGCAGGATCATCGTGCCGCCGGGAGCCACCGCCGCCAAGGCGTTGGAAAGGGTCTTGGAGGTCTGGTAGAGGTTGATGTCCTTGGGGTAGCCGCCAGCACTGGCGATGACCAGCGGAGTGCGGCGGGGAATGGGCACGCCGTCCAACTGTTCCACCACCTGTGCCGCCGCAGCATGGGCCTTTTGCCAGTCGCCGGCAAAGGCACCCACGATCTGGTAGTTGTCATCCACAATAACATTGAGCAGGTAGGCGGGCTTGGCAAAGGCCGCACATTCCACCAAATCGCTGTGGAAAGGGTTGCTGTCCGTCATGTTGCCGTTGCAGGCCTTGGGGTTGGAACCGCTGCCCAGACCGGGGTTAAGGGCGTTGTTGTGGTTGGTGTTGATGGTTTCCCGCCCGGCAATGCCCGGGACGATGGACTTGCGGCCGCCGCCGAAGCCCGCCAAGAAATGGTAGACCACGCCGCCGGTAAGGATGATCTTATCGCAGGCCATGGCATAGCTGTCCAGCCAGACCGGGGTGCCCCGGCTGGTGGTACCCATGTAGGTCAGGTGTTCCTTGTCATCGCAATCATGGTCGATGAACCGGATACGGCGGTAGAGATCCTCCCCCACCAGCGAGATATGCTCCTCCTCGGTCTGGGCCCGATGGGTGCCGGTGGCGCAGAGGATGAGGATGTCCTTGTCGGGGATGCCGGCCCGGTTGAGCCGTTCCACCAGAACGGGCAGATAGGTGCTGGGCTGCTGCCACCGGCGGGTGGTGTCCGAGATGAGGATGCAGACCGTTTCCCCCGGATGGACGGCCTCCTCGATGGGACCGGCCCCGATGGGATGGTCCAAGGCATACTCGATATGCTCCCGCACCGTCCGCTTGGGCAGATCCACCGCGTTGGCGTGGACTTCTGCCACCACCTGCGCGGGGTCCAATGCCACGGCAAATTCGGTTTCGCTGTACTTCATACTTTCCATATACATTCGCCCTCTCTTCTGGGGGAACGCGCCCCCAACGTATCCATCTATGATGGTAGCACTTTGCCCTGCAGAAATCAAGAAATGCCGCCCGCCGCAAAAAAGGGAGCGCCCGCTGACGCGGACGCTCCTTTTTTATCTGGTCGTTGCGGGCCGAATCACTCCACCCGCAGCAGGTCCTGACCGGGCTTGACTTCGCCTTCGGCCAGCGTCTTGACCGCCGCATACCGCTCGGTGTTGCAGACGATCATCGGGGTGGTGACTTTGTACCCCGCCGCCTTGATGGCGTCGACGTCGAAGCTGATGAGCAGGTCGCCCTTCTTGACCTTCTGGCCGTTCTTCACATGGGCGGTGAAATGCTGCCCGCTGAGCTTGACGGTGTCGATGCCGATGTGGAGCAGCAGCTCGGCGCCGCCCTCGGTCACCAGACCGATGGCATGGTGGGTATCGAAGAGGTTATCCACCGTAGCATCCGCCGGGGCATAGAGTTTGCCCTCAGTGGGTTCGACGGCCACGCCGTCCCCCAGCACGCCGGAAGCAAAGGCTTCATCCTCCACGTCGGCCATGGCCACCACGGTGCCCGCCAGATGGGCGCCGAAAGTCTCGGCGGGGACGGCTTCCTTGGGAGTTTCGGCCTTAGGGGCCGGGGCTGCCGGAGCTTCCACCGCTGCCGGAGCATCGGAAGCCGGGCTTTCCATATAGTCCACAAGGTTGGACTTGATGACCGCTACCTGCGGTCCATAGATGACCTGAATGCCGTTGCCCTTATGCACCACACCGGAGGCGCCGCTCTGGCGCAGCATGGCATCGTTGACCTTGTCGGCATCCACCACGGTCACCCGCAGACGGGTGGCGCAGCAGTCCACGTCGGAGAGGTTGGCCTTGCCGCCCAAACCTTGCAGGATCAGGGCCGAAACCGCATCGCTGCTCTTGGCACCGGCGGCGTCGGGGCCTACGCCGGTCTTTTCTTTAAAGTCGGCACGGGTGTAGAGCTTGGCTTCCTCGCCGTCTTCCTCCCGGCCGGGGGTCTTGAGGTTCATTTTGGTGATCATGAAGTAGAAGGTGAAGTAGTACAGCACGAAGTAGAAGACACCCACGATGACCACCCAGATCCAGTGGGTCTTGGCGTTGCCTTGCAGGATGCCGAAGAGGGTCAGGTCGATCAGACCGCCGGAGAAGGTCATGCCGACGCCCACGTTAAAGATGTGCATGAGCATGTATCACGGGGGCCACGAACAGGAAGGTAAATTCCAGCGGCTCGGTGATACCGGTGAGCATCGAGGTCAGCGCGGCAGAGAGGAGCAAACCGGCCACGACCTTGCGTTTTTCGGGACGGGCAGCGCGGTACATGGCAAGAGCAGCACCGGGCAGACCGAAGATCATGAGCGGGAACTTACCGGCCATAAACCGGGTGGCAGAAACCGAGAACTCGGTGGTTGCCTTGGAGGCCAGCTCGGCAAAGAAGATGTTCTGGGCGCCCTGTACGGTGACGCCGTCGATGACGGCGGTGCCGCCCACAGCCGTCTGCCAGAAGGGCATGTAGAATACATGGTGCAGGCCGAAGGGGATGAGGGCGCGCTCGATAAGGCCGTAGAGCCAGGTGCCGATGTAGCCGGAGCCCAGCACCAGATTGCCCAGCATACCGATGCCGGTCTGAACCACCGGCCAGACGTAGAACATGACGATGCCTACCACCAGATAGACGGCGGTACAGACGATGGGCACAAAGCGGGTGCCGCCGAAAAAGGAGAGCACCTGCGGCAGTTGGATCTTATAGAAGCGGTTGTGGAGCGCCGCCACGCCCAGACCTACGATGATGCCGCCGAACACGCCCATCTGCAGGGTGGTGATGCCCAGCATGGAGGTGGTGGTGTTGGCCGCCATGGCCTCCACGCCGCCGGCAGCGTTGATCATGGCGCTGATGGCGGTGTTCATGACCAAGTAGGCAATGGCGCCGGACAGGGCGGCGACTTCCTTTTCCTTTTTGGCCATACCGATGGCCACGCCCATGGCGAAGAGCAGCGCCAAGTTGTTAAAGACGGCGCTGCCGCACTGGTTCATGATGTCCAGCACGGTGTAGATCGGCGTGCCCGGATGGATCAGCCCGGTAAGGCCGTAGGCTTCCAGCATGGTTTCGTTGGTGAAGGAACTGCCGATGCCCAGCAGCAAGCCGGCTACCGGCAGCAGCGCGATGGGCAGCATAAAGGAGCGGCCCACCCGCTGCAAAACGCCAAAGATTTTGTCTTTCATACAGATTTTCCTCCTCATTCCGATAGGACAAAATTGGGATATATATAAAAACAGACCCATACGACCTCCCCGCACCGATGGCGGCGAAGTCATACAGGTCTAGCCTACACAGCAGCGGTGCAGTAACTATCCATAAATTGTGAGCAATGTTAGGGGGCAACCTCTTTCAGGTCCCCCGCCACCCGCTTGAGGTGGATGGTCAGATAAATCAATTCCTCCTGCGAAAGGGTCTGGTGCCAGGTGTTCTGGATGTATTCCGCCACACACTGGGCGCATTTGTAATGCCGCTGGCAGTTGCGGGCGATCAGCGCCCGGAATGCCACATCGCTCTCGTTGTCCGAGTCGGTCATCATCTTGCCTTGGAACAACCGCTGGGCAAAGTACCGCAGATGCACCACAAACCGGTGAAAGGTCAGGGATTCCCGGTCAAAGGCGCCCAAGTCCCGGTAGTAGTACTCCACCACCTGAATGACCCCCTCGATAAGGCGGGTGATGTCGTACATCTCGCTCATATTGGTGTTGAGCTCGGCGTTGACGATGTGCAGCGCAATAAAAGCCGCTTCGTCGGGGTTCAGCTCCACACCGAACCGCTCCTTGACCAGCGCCACACAGCGCTGCCCCAACTGGTATTCGGTGGGGTAGTAACACAAAATGCTGCCCGCCAAGGGGTTTTTGAACTCGACGCCCTGCGCTTTGCGCTGGATGGCAAAACTGATGTGGTCCGCCAAGGTGATGAGCAAGCTCTCGTTCAAGGGCTGGGGGATGGCCGCCTTGATCTCGGCGATCATCTCTTCCGTCAGGTCCAGATGTTCCAGCGGGATCTGCTCCACCAGTTCCCGCAGGCGCCGCTGACCGGACTTATCCTCCATGCGGTAGACCTTTTCCACCCCGGCAGGGTCCACGAACTGCGCCACCTTTCGGCCAAACCCCAACCCTCTGCCGGTGACGATCATCTCGTTGCCTTTTTCGTCGATCACGCAAAGAATGTTGTTGTTGATGACCTTTTTGATGCGCATTCCGTTGCCCCCTTTCCGCCGGGGCGGGCAAAAAAATAACCAGCCCCATCAAATCCCATTCCTGTATACAGAAGAAGATCTTAACGGAGTTGGTCTAGCCCGCTTTACCGGTAACAATCCAACAGAGCCCTTTTCGGCTGCTCGCTTATCTGTGAAAAGAATAGCACACTGCGGCGGGGAAGTCAACTCTTTTTGCCCATGGAACGTGTTTTCGGCAAATTGCTGTATTTTTGCCGGATGTATTTGGGCAATTCCGCCAACGAGCCATGGGGAAGCCGGGCTTCTTCCGCGTAGAATCGGCGTTTTTTCCACCAGTTCCACGCTGCGTGGAGACCGTCCACCTCCCGTTCCTTGCAAATCCACCCGCCGAGGTGTAGACTGAAAAGCAGCAAACAAAGGAGGAACCGACGATGGATGCCAAAAAGATCGGCGCGTTGATCGCTGCGTCGCGGCGGGCGCGGGGGCTGACCCAACAGCAGTTGGCCGCCGAGCTGGGGATGACCAACCGGGCCGTGAGCAAGTGGGAGACCGGCCAAGGGTTGCCGGACATTGCCCTGCTGCCCGCCTTAGCCGCTGCGCTGGGGATCACGGTGGATGAATTGCTGGCGGGGGAAACCGCCCCGCTGTCCCCCACCCCCGAAGAAGAGCCGATGGATGGCGCCGACGCCCCCGAAGAGGCCCTTTCCCCCGAGGAGACCGCGTCGGACATGGGTGAAGCTCTGGCGGATCTGCCCCGGATGCAGCCCACCCGGCAGGAATGGGCCGCCGCGGTGCTGAGCTGCCGCAAACTGCCCAGCCAGCGTCTGGTGCGGCTGCTGTTG
Organism: uncultured Subdoligranulum sp.; assembly: GCF_937890665.1. The sequence continues at coordinate 13,772 of NZ_CALADU010000089.1, read as the reverse complement.
GCCTTGGCGGGGACGGCAGCCCTGCTTGCGGGGACCTACGGCGCGTTCCACAACTTTTTTACCGACACCACCTCCCTGCAGCCCCTTGTGCTGCTGACTGCGGGGCTGGTCCTGTGGGCGGAATCCCTGCTGGGGCTGCGGCTCTCCGTTGGGCTTTGGAACAATTTGTGCCGCCGCCCGGCCTGTACCTTGTATAAAGACGTGGTCCTGCAAGAGGACGGCACCCAACTGCCGCTGGTGGAACTGGCGCTGGTCCGGCGGTACCGGGGCTGCACCGTACTGGTGTGGAACCGCCGCCCCCTGCCTCTGGCCTTGGTGGTGCCCGACGCCGCCTGTACCGACTCTGCCGACGCCTTGCAGCGCTATCTGCACCAGTTGGTTCCGGCGGTCTGCCGGTTTGGCACCGCCCGCACCCCGCGGATGCACCGGCCAGTCAAGGTGGCCGGGTTGGCCGTGGTGGGCCTTGCCCTTTTTGCCTTTGCCTTGGCCCCGGCGCTGGGTTTAGCGGGGACGATTTCCCCTACCGGCACCGTGCTGATGCTCCGCCGGGACCCTGAGACCGGCATCGTCACTGACGTACACAGCGGCCACACCTTCCCCTACCCGGTGGTAGGGCGGATGAAAAAGCAGTGGATGACCGGTGACTGCTGTGCCGTCACCTACCAGACCACCGATGGCTCCACCCATGTCTATCTGGCCACCTACGGGGACCGGGGCAGCGGGTACAGCTACTATTATGTAGAGCCTCTGCTTACCGGCACATGGCGGCAGTATGAGAACGCCCTTTCCCCCGGGGTGACGCTGCGCAAGGATTCCGGTTCAGCGGACATTCACATTTTGTCGGATTTCTCCGGGTCGGATTACAGCCAAGTGTACCGTCAGACCGTCCAGTTCGGCACGCTGGGAGTGGCCCTGTGCGATGAGGAAGGTCTGCCCCACTGGACGGTGGTGCTGGGCCGGGACTACGACGCCGAGGAAGGGATAGACCCTTCCGGTTCGCTGATCGTCTGCCCGGTGTCGATGGAACCCACCGAGGCCGTGACGCTGCACTATTACAGCGAGGAGGAACAGGAGCGGGATTTCCGCGAGGCGATGGGTCTGCCCAGCGTGGAGGAAGAAGAAAAGCTGCAAGCGCTGGAAACCACGCCGCCCACCTTCTCGGACGAACAGGACTACACCGTGCGGGAGGACGGGGTGTACTTTACTTGGGACGGCGGCGCCACGTACAGCAAGGCGATGGGCGGCGGCGAAGGGGTGGAGACCGCCGCCGACATGAACTCCTGCACGATGACCGATACGATGGCCGCCTTTTTGACGGTGAGCGAGTTGAAAAACGGCCAGAGCGTCACGCTGCATCTGACCCATGACAAGGGCCAGAATTGGCAGACCATCCCTCTGGCGGACTTCACCGACGTGCACCCCATCAGTTATATGGAGATGCACTTCCTCGACGATTCTTTCGGGTGGTTTGTCGCCAGTACCGGCTGGTCGATGGGTACCGGCATGATGGCCGAGTTCTACACCACCCACGACGACGGCCTTACCTGGGAGGACCAACTGCTGCCCGGCAAGGTGGGCAACACCGACGGATTTACCGGCATGGTGTTCTGCAGCGAAAATGCCGGGGCCGCCACCACCCACTCCCCCAACGAATCGGACTGGCCGCGGCTTTTCCTGACGCCGGACGGCGGCCGTTCTTGGCAGGAGCCCATCCTGCCGTGGGATGACCTGAGCGACGACGAGCTGTCTTCCCTCATCGGGCAGGGGGTGTACGCCCCGGGCCGGGTCACCGGCATCACCGACTTGGGGGATGACCATTGGGAGGTAACGCTGGCCCAGAGCGCCAACGAACAGCAGGAGATCGTGCTGGCCGCCGATTCTTTCGACGGGCCGTGGCTCCTGAAAGAAGTGCGTTCTGTCTCCTGACAGACCGGTGGGACGGCGGTGCTTGGCACCGCCGTCTCTTGTTTTCCCCGCCTGTCGGGTGTAGGATAAAAGAAAAAGGGAGGAATCGTCATGCAGGAAGTGCATCCCCAGCCGGAGAACCGCCCCCACGCCCGGTATCCAACCGACGCGCCGGAACCCGCCTCGGTTCCCGGGGCCGCACCCGCCGAGATCTGGGCCCGGCTGCCACCGGGGGCTTACACCCGGCGCTGGGTCTTTTTCCGGCAGGCGCTGCGAAGCGCTCTGCTGGGCATCTGTGCCCTGCCGGGGCGGCGGGCCGCCCGCCGTCTGCTGTGGGCGGCAGGGTTTTCCCTGCTGCTGGGTGGTCTGGCCGGGGCAATGGGGATGCTTCTGACCGGCACCGACACCGCCCTGCTGCCCGCCTGTCTGGGAAGTTTTGTGGGGTATCTGCTGGTTCTGGCCGGGCTGACAGGCACCCGGTCGGCTTGGCGGATCCGGCGGCAGCTCCGTCGCTTTGGCGGGGCGGTGCTGACCCCCCCATCTGCATTGGAAGGATTCCTACGGCGTCCGGGACCTGCCCTTGGCCGACTTGGCGTTGGTGCAGCGCTTTCCGGGTTGGACCGTGCTGGTCTGGAAAAAGGACAAGCTGCAAGCCCTCCCCCTACCCGACGCCGCCTGCCCCATGGGCGGCGAGGCGCTCTTCTACCGGCTGCGGCAGGCCGCGCCCCGGGCCGTCTGCCGCCTGAGCCATCGGCGGCTGCGCCCCCGGTGGGGCTTCGTCTTCTGCTTGCTGGCGGCCGCCGGTCTGCTTTTCCTGAACAGCCAGTTTTTGGGGATGGTGGGGCAGGGTTTCCAGCTAATCCAAATTCCCGATTCAGCCAGCGGGGCCCACATTGCGCTGGCCTACAACCGTCACACCGGCCAATTCTCCCTGCCCGGGCAAGCCCCCTTCCCCTACCCCGCCGTGGGGGACCTGAAACTCCAGTGGCAGTCCGACGCCTGCTGCGCCGTGACCTACCAGACCACCGACGGCAACATCCGGGTGGAACTGCTGGACGGCACCGACGGGCAGCCCCCCCGGCTGGACCCCGACCCGCCCACCGGCCGGTGGCAGCAGTATCTGGAGCTGTCCGACGCGGGCATCACGCTGCGCTGGGACGAGGAAGGCCAGTGTTACCACCTGTTCACCCAAGACGGGGAATCGGTCTATCACCAGTGGCAGCAGTTTGACGGGCTGGGGCTGGCCCTCTGTGACGACCGGGGCCTGCCCCAGTGGACCCTGACCCCCGATACTCGGCCCCTCCCCAACACTGACAGTGACGGCCCGGTGCTGCTGCTCTGCCCCGTGACGCTGGACAAAAACGGGCTGTGCATTCCCCTGTATGCCTGCACCGCCCCCGCCGCCCCGGAGACAGACACCGCCCCGCCCGTCTTCACCGATACCATCGACGTCTGCGTGAACGAGAACGGCGTCTTTTTCACATGGGACGACGGCATCAGCGTCCAGCAGGCGCTGACCGCCGCCCAGTGCCAGTACTACGGCATCGAGAGCGAAGCGGACTTGGAACCGCTGGTGCTGCGCTGGGATGTAGCGGCCTTCCTGACCCGGGCGGATGGGCAGGTATGGGCCTACACCACCACCGACCAAGGCCAGACTTGGCAGGCCGCCTCGCTGACCGAGGGCGCCAGCCAAGCCGAAGTGACCGACCTCTGCTTGAGCTTTACCGGCCGGGGGCTAGGCTTTGCCGCGGTGAGCACGCAGGACCGGGAAAGCGGTGAAATTCAGGTCGGCATCTACACCTCGGCGGATGGGGGCGTCAGTTGGTCCGCCGTGAACACCCCCGCGCCCCAGAACGACAGCCTGCGCCCCCTGAACGGCCTGATTTTTTACGACGGCGCCGCCGGCCTTGCCTCGATGGAAAGCGGCAGCGGCAGCCCTTGGCCCCACGTCTTTGCCACCGAGGACTGCGGCCAGACTTGGGAGGAGGTGGCGATGCCCTTTGCGGACAGCGGCCAGACGTCGGCCACCCGCTTGGTGGAATTTTTCTTTGACGAATACGACTGGGTCGCCATCTTTACGCAGGAACCCGCAGCCCCGCGGGAGATCACCTTCAAGGGCAGCATGCCCAGCGGACCATGGACCTACGCCGCCACCCACGCCAGCAACTGAGCCTTGTGCTTTGCAGCCCCGCTTTACGGCGGGGCTGCTTTTCTACACTTCTCTCGGATTGTCCCTTGCGCCGAACCCCATCATAGAGTATAGTAGTGGTATACCCTGCTGTTACAGAAAGGAACCTTTCATGCAAAACAAAAAACCTTGGCTGTATCTGGCCGCTGTGGCGGTGGTTCTGCTGGCACTGAAATACAGCGATGCTCAGCTGGGCGGCATCCGGCTGCTCTTTTCGCTGCTGGTGCCGCTGCTGCTGGGCTGCGGCGTAGCCTATGTGCTGAATATTCTGGTGGCAAAGCTGGAAAGCCTGCCGCCGCTGCGCGATCCCCAGTCCAAACTGTACCCCGTCCGCCGGGCGTTGAGCATCACCGGTGCGCTGGTGGGCATTCTGCTGGTCATCACCCTGCTCTTCGGCATCATCATTCCCCAGTTGGTGGATGCCTTCCGGGTCATGCTCATCAATGTGCCCCCTGCCGTCAACGAGTTCCTCGCTTGGTTGGATTCGCTGGACGTCACCCTGCCCCAGTTGGAAGCTTGGCTGCGCTCCCTCAACTTGAATTGGCCGGACCTGCTGCAAAAGGCCACCACCTATCTCACCTCCGGGGTGGGCAATATGTTCACGTCGGCTTTCGGGCTGCTCAGCAGTTTGGGCGGCATCGTCATGCAGGTGGTCATTGCGGTGATCTTCGCCCTCTATCTGCTGGCGGGTAAGGAGCGGCTGGGCCGCCAGTTCCACGCCGTGGCCGAAACCTACCTGCCGCCCCGCGTGTGCCGCACGCTGTGGTACGTGCTGGCCACCGCCCACGACACCTTTACCAAATTCTTTGTGGGGCAGTTCACCGAGGCCATCGTCATCGGGGTGCTCTGCACGCTGGGCATGTGGCTCTTCCGGCTGCCCTACGCCACCATGATCGGCACGCTGGTGGGGGCTACCGCCCTGCTGCCCGTGGTGGGCGCTTACTTGGGCGCTGCGGTGGGCGCTTTCATGATTTTGACCGTCAACCCGCTGCAAGCCTTGGGCTTCTTGGTGTTTATCGCCATCCTGCAGCAGTTGGAAGGCAACCTGATCTACCCCCGTGTGGTGGGCACCTCCATCGGCCTGCCCGGCATTTGGGTGCTGACCGCCGTCACGGTGGGCGGCGGCATCGGCGGCATTGCCGGCATGCTGCTGGCCGTGCCGGTGACCGCCACCCTCTACCGGCTGCTGCGGGCCGATGTGCACCGCCGCCGGCAAGACCACGAAGTGACCTCTGTATGACCCAAATCCCCCTGCTGCGGCAGGGGGATTTTTTTGCGGGGCCTCTGGCTTTTGCCGCGGCCCTGTGGTAGGATACTGAAAAAGGAGGCATCTGGCATGCTGGCATATACCTATGTAGCGCAGGGCACCTTTGCCTTGCAGGACAAACCCAAACCCGTTTTGCAGAACGACCGGGACGCCATCGTCAAGGTGACGCTGGGCAGCATCTGCACCAGTGATCTGCACATCAAACACGGCTCGGTGCCCCGGGCGGTGCCGGGCATCACGGTGGGCCACGAGATGGTGGGCATCGTGGAGCAGGTGGGCGCAGCGGTGACTGCGGTCCGCCCCGGCGACCGGGTGGCCGTGAACGTGGAGACCTTCTGCGGCGACTGCTTTTTCTGCCGCCACGGCTGGGTGAACAACTGCACCGACCCCGAGGGCGGCTGGGCGCTGGGCTGCCGCATCGACGGCGGTCAGGCCGAGTATGTGCGGGTGCCCTACGCCGACCAAGGGCTGACCCCCATTCCCTCTTCCGTCACCGACGAGCAGGCCCTTCTGGTGGGGGACGTACTGGCCACCGGCTACTGGGCGGCGCAAATCAGCGAGATCACCCCCGAGGACACCGTCCTGATTTTGGGGGCCGGCCCTACCGGGCTGTGTACCCTGCAATGCGTGCTGCTCTATGGTCCCAAACGGGTCATCGTCTGTGACAAAGACCCCGCCCGCCGCGCCTTTGTGGAGGCTCACCATCCCGGGGTGCTCACCGCCCCGCCCGAGGACCTGCCCGCCTTTGTGGCCGCCCACAGCGACCACGGCGGTGCCGACGCCGTGCTGGAAGTGGCAGGCAGCGACGAGACGTTCCGGCTGGCCTGGCAGTGCGCCCGGCCCAATGCCATCGTGACGGTGGTGGCCCTTTACGACACACCCCAGATCTTGCCCCTGCCCGACATGTACGGCAAGAATTTGACCTTCAAGACCGGCGGCGTGGATGGCTGCCATTGCCGGGAAACGCTGGACCTGATCGCCGCGTGCAAGCTGGACACCACCCCGCTGATCACCCATACCTACGACCTGAAGGACATTGCGGCGGCCTACGACCTATTTGAAAACCGTCGGGACGGCGTCATCAAAGTCGCCATCCGGTGCTGAACCCCTTTGCCCACAACCAAAAACGGGAACACCCCCACAGGGCGTTCCCGTTTTTTCTGTGTTACAGTACCATCAGCAGGGTGCCCGCACCAAGAAGCAGGCATCCCAAGGCCGACTTGGGGGTGACCTGCTCATGGAGGAGCAGCGCCGCCAGCACCAACGTGATGACCACGCTGAGTTTATCGATGGGTACCACCTTGCTGGCGGGGCCGAGCTGCAGAGCCCGGTAGTAGCACAGCCACGACGCCCCGGTGGCCAGCCCCGACAGAATCAGGAACAGCCAACTGCGGCGGCTGATCTGCCCCAGCCCCCCTTGGGCACCGGTAAGAAACACCATGCCCCAAGCCATGGCCAGCACCACGGTGGTGCGCACCGCCGTGGCCAGATTGGAGTCGACCCCTTCGATACCGATTTTAGCCAAAATCGAGGTCAGGGCCGCAAACACCGACGACCCCACCGCAAAGACAAGCCACATGGGAAAACGCTTCCCTTCCACAAAAGTACAACCCTTCCGGCTGCCGGTTCCATTATACCACGACAGGCAGCCCACAACCAGCACCCCAGACCCAAAACTGTTTGCGCGTGCAAATTTCTGCTTGCGTGCGCAAACAGTTGGGTGTATACTGCTAGACAGAGAAAGGAGCTTTTTTCATGGACGATTTTATCAAATGGGTTTCCATTACAGCGCGGCAAACGGCGCTGCATATGGACCGGGAGTTGGCGCCTTACGGCCTGAACGCCAGCCAATACATGTATGTGGTGGAGGTCTGCACCCATCCCGGGCTGACACAGGACCGGTTTTTCCAGATTTTTTACGTCAATCCCAGCAATGTAACGCGGGCCCTTGTAGCGCTGGAAAAGCAGGGCTTGCTGGAGCGCCGCAGCAACAGCAAAAACCGGCGGACGTTCTGCATCTATCCCACCCAGAAAGCGCTGGACATCTTCCCGAAAATCACCCGGCTGCGCCGCCTTTGGCAGGAGCGCATGCTGGCTGACCTAGCGCCGGATACCCGGGCGGAGGTAGAACAGGCACTGCGCACCGCCGCCCTGCGCGCGGTGGAATCGAACCGAGAGGAGGACCCCGACCATGCCGAATAAAGACCCGCTGGGCGTCAAACCGCTGCCCCAACTGCTGGCATCCTTTGCCGTACCCAGCATTCTGGCCATGCTGGTCAGCTCGCTGTACAATATCGTAGACCAGATCTTTATCGGACAGGGCGTGGGGTATCTGGGCAACGCCGCCACCAACGTAGCTTACCCGCTGACCACCATCTGCATGTCCATTGCGCTGCTCATCGGCATTGGCAGCGCCGCAGGCTTCAACCTGAATCTGGGGGCCGGCAAGGCCGATTTGGCCCGCCGGGTGGTGGCCGCTGCCGTAACCATGATGGTGGTGCTGGGCCTTCTCTATATGGTTCTGGTAGAGCTGTTTTTGCCCCAACTGCTGCGGCTTTTCGGCGCCACCGACAGCGTAATGCCCTACGCCTTGCAGTACACCCGCATCACCGCCGTGGGCATGCCGCTGCTGATCTTGACCAACGCCATCAGCAATCTGGCCCGGGCGGACGGCAGTCCCCGGTATTCCATGGCCTGCATGCTGCTGGGCGCTATCCTCAACACCATCCTTGACCCCGTCTTTATCTTTGTCTGCCACTGGGGCGTGGCCGGCGCCGCTTGGGCCACCGTCATCGGGCAGGCTGCCTCCGCCGCTATGGCGGTGGCCTATCTGCCCCGCTTCCACAACATCCACCTGCAGCGCAGCGATTTCCGGCCCCAGCCTGCCCTGTGGCGCCGCATCGCCTCGCTGGGGTTGAGCAACAGCATGAACCAACTGGCCATTACCTTTGTGCAGATCGTTCTGAACAACTCGCTGACCTACTACGGCGCCCAAACCATCTACGGCAGCGAGATTCCGCTGGCCACCAGCGGCATCGTTATCAAGATCAACGCCATCCTGCTGGCCATCATCGTGGGTATCTCCCAAGGGACCCAGCCCATCATCAGCTTCAACTACGGCGCCGGCAAGTATGACCGGGTCCGGGGCATCTATCTGCTGGCTGTCAAGCTGGCGCTGGCCATCTCTGCCGTGGGGTTTGCGGCGTTCCAGCTTTTTCCCAAACAGATCGTGTCCCTGTTCGGCACCGGCGACCACCTCTATTTTGAATTTGCCGTCAAATTCATGCGCACCTACCTATTCATGGTGGTGGTCAACTGCGTGCAGCTCCTCTCCTCCAACTTCTTTGCGGCCATCGGCAAACCCATCCGGGGTCTGCTGCTAGCCCTGACCCGGCAGGTCTTTTTCTTGGTGCCGCTGCTGCTGATCCTGCCCCTCTTCTGGGGGTTGGACGGGCTGCTTTTCGCCACGCCGGTGGCGGATTTCATCGCCTTTGTGACCTCGGCGCTGACGATGCGGGCCGAGCTGCGCCGGCTGCGCACCACCCCCACACCCCAAACGGCCTGAACCAAAGCCAAACGGGCGTGCCCCCAATAGGAGCACGCCCGTTTTTTGTTTTGGTACGGTACCGGTATCACAGCAGTTTGGGAGCCAGCGCCTTGCTGGTGCGTTCCCGAGCAATGGCGGCCAGTTCCTGATTGTCCAGCGTGTAGCGCAGCACCAACACTTCGGCCACAAAAAGCACCGCGATCTTGGCGGCGATGCTGCCGCTGTCCAGCGGACTTTCCTTGGCACCGCAGAGCAGCACCACGTCGGCCAGCGCCGTGCCGGGAGCGTCGGCGTAGTGGGTCAGCAGGATGACCTTGGCCCCGTTGCCCTTGACGATGCGCAGCGTTTCCATCATATCCCGGGTGGAACCGGAGTAGGAGATGAAGAGCACCACATCCTCGGGCACCATCAGGCTGGCGGCCAAGGTCTGCATATGGCTGTCACCGGCGGTGCGGAATTTGGTGGACACAATGGCAAACCGGGCCCAGATATCGTTGGCCAAGATCTGGCTGCCCCCCTGCCCGAAGCAGAACACCTGCCGGGCCCGCTGCAGCAGGGTGGCGGCGGCGTCGATGGCGTCGGGGTCCAGCACCGAGCGGGTGCCGTTGATGGCTTCCAGCGCCACGGCACTGGCATGGGTACACAGGGTAGCGGTGTCGGTGCCGGGTTCCAGCTTGTTGGCCCCCGCCGCGGTGGGCAGAGCGTTGGCCTGAGCCAAAGAGATCTTCATTTCATTATAGCCGTCAAACCCCAGCGAGCGGCAGAACCGGAAGATGGTGGCTTCGGCCACGCCGCAGGCTGCCGCCAGCGACGAGATGGACAGATACTGGGCTTCCTCGGCGTGTTGGGTCAGATAATCGGCCACACGCCGCCCCGAACGGGTCAATTCACTATACTGTGAACGCAGCAGTTCCCAGAAATTGCAGGAATTCATGGGGGGCACTCCTTTTTTCTCAAACGCCGGTGTTGCCCGGCGCAAAAATAAAACTTTTTTTCTAACACTAGTATAAAAGAAAAAACAAGGCTTGACAAGTGTGGATTTTTCCTACATTTGGCGGGTGAACTTTGTACAGAATGTACAGAAAATCGAAAAAAACCTCACTTTGCTGTTTTCTTTCTTGGGGTGGGCAGCCACCGTCCGCTTTCGGTGTGCCCCGGCTTAGACGCCGGGAAAGCCCCGGCAAAATGCAAATCCTTTTCACTTTTTTTGACACGCAAAAAACTTTTTCGCAAGCTCTCCTTATACAGTTCTTGCTTTCTTTGTCAATTTATTGCTGCAACATCGTGGAAAACTCGTTGTTTTTGTGCATTACCACCAGAAACTCGGCAAAACATTGGTGAAAATACATCTGGACAAATGGAAAATATTTTTCTAAAATGGAAATTATCAAGCGGGACGGAGCGTATCCGCCCCCACCACCCGTCAAACACAAAGGAGAAAAACATGAAAAAGCAGTTGTCTTTGCTTCTGGCCGCGGGCATGACCGCCGGCCTGCTGGCAGGCTGCGGCGGCGCTTCCAGCTCCACCGCGTCGGAATCCGCCGAGAGCACCTCTTCGGCTGCTGCCACCGGTGAAACCTCCGGGGACAGCCTCTCCGCCGACATCACGATGTGGACCTATCCCATCGGCCAGTTCGGCGACGCCGAGACGGTGAACAACATGATCGCCAAGTTCCAAGAGACCCACCCCGGCATCAACGTCACGGTGGAATATCTGGACTACACCAACGGTGACGATCAGGTTACCGCCGCCATCGAGGCCGGCACCACCCCCGACATCGTCATGGAAGGTCCCGAGCGTCTGGTTTCCAACTGGGGCGCCAAGGGCAAGATGCTGGACCTGAGCGACCTGTGGACTGAGGACGCCGTGGCGGACATCTCGGCCGTGAGTCAGGCCGTGGTCAACGCCTGCAAGGGCGCCGACGGCAGCTACTATGAATACCCCCTGTGCATGACCACCCACACCATGGCCATCAACAAAGAGATGTTTGAAGAGGCCGGTGCGCTGCAGTACATCAACGAAGACGGCACTTGGACCACCGAGAACTTCGAGAAGGCCCTGCAGGCTTTGAAGGACAACGGCGTGGACACCACCGCCATCGTTTACTGCGGCGGTCAGGGCGGCGACCAGGGCACCCGCGCGCTGGTCAACAACCTGTACAGCGGCCAGTTCACCAACGCTGACCACACCGCTTACACCACCGACAGCGACGCCAACAAGAAGGCTTTGCAGCAGCTGGTGGATTGGGCCAACGAGGGCCTGATCAGCTACGACGCCGCTGCCCAGGCTTCTGACGAGCTGCAGCTCTTCGCCAACGGCACCGTGGCCATGACGCTGTGCTGGAACGCCTCCAATCAGGCGCAGTACGCTTCCTCCGTCACCTTCACCCCGATGGCGGTTGCCTTCCCCTCTGACGACGGCGTGCCTGAGCTGTGCGGCGGCATCTGGGGCTTCGGCATCTTTGACAACGGCGACGACAACAAGGCCGCTGCCGCCAAAGAGTTCATCAAGTTCCTCTGCGACGATCCCGAGCAGGGTCCCGAGAGCGTCCGTCTGACCGGCTTCTTCCCCGTCCGTGCCTCTTTCGGTGATGTTTACACCGGCACCGAGGACGCCGACCGTATGGCGCAGTTCTCCAGCTTCATGCAGTATCTGGGCGACTACTACCCCGTCACCGCCGGCTGGGCCGAGCAGCGCACCGCTTGGTGGAACATGCTGCAGCAGATCTTCACCGGCACCAGTGTGGATGACGCCGTAGCCACCTACACCACCACCAGCAACGACGCGCTGGCTGCTGCCGCCGCGTAAGTTCAGCCCCCCACCACTGCCACCGGCGCGGCACGCGGCCGCCCGGTGATCGGCTGAACGGCTTTTTCAGAAAGGAGTGAGCGCCCCCGTTCCCTCAAAACGATGGAGCGGGGGCCTCCTTTTGGCAAAAACACCCCTTCCCGCAGCAAACCGGGTCCCGCGGCCCGCTTCGCTGCCCCTGTATCGGAAAGGAGGGCCTTCTATGGCCTCGAAAACCAAGGCGAAGCCCGCTGCCGGCGGCGAGGTGCTGACCTACAACAAGGGCACCTTCCGCAACTCGGCATTGGTGCGCCAGCAGACTCTGGCCGCCTACCTCTTCTTGCTGCCCGCCCTGTTCTTCTTTGTTCTTTTTGTCGTGGTGCCCATGGTCATGTGTCTGGTCACCAGCTTCTTCGACTACCGCATGGGCAAGCCCCTGACCTTTGTGGGATTTGCCCAGTACATCAAGATGTTCCAGGACCCCACCTTCCTGAAGGCCCTGAAAAACACCTTCATTCTGGTCATCGTGGCGGTGCCCAGCGTCACCGCCTTCTCGCTGTGGGTCAGCTCGGTGGTCTACAAGTTCAGCGCCTTCAAGCGCAGCTTCTTCCGCTGCATCTTCTACCTGCCGGTGGTCACCGGCACCGTGGCGGTAGCCGTGGTTTGGAAGTGGATGTTCAACAAGTACACCGGCCTGATCAACTATGTGCTCAGCGCCACCGGCGTCATCGACCAGAACATCAGTTGGTTGGGTGACGAACGGTTCGCACTGGCCTGCATCATCCTGATCCTCTTCACCACCTCCATCGGCCAGCCCATCGTCTTGTACATTGCCGCGCTGGGCAACGTGGACCCCTCCCTCATCGATGCCGCCGAGGTGGACGGCGCCAACAACTTCCAAGTGTTCTGGCACATCAAGTGGCCCCAGATCATGCCCACCACGCTGTACATTTTGGTCATCACCACCATCAACACCTTCCAGTGCTACGCGCTGATCCAGTTGTTGACCAGCGGCGGTCCCAACCACGCCACCGATACCATCATGTACTACATCTACTATCAGGCCTTCAAGCTCAACGATTACGGCTACGGTGACGCCATGGGCGTGATTTTGGCCTTGATCATCGCGGTGCTGTCGGCCATCCAGTTCAAGGTAGCCGGTTCCGGCTCCGGCGATTGAGGAGGTGCGCAACTTTATGGAAACTACCGTACAAAGCAAAAAGCTCACCCCCGGCAAGGTGATCGTGGACATTATTCTGGCATTGCTGGCCCTCTTCTTCATGTTCCCGCTGTACTGGATCGTCACCGGTTCTTTCAAGGACCGGGTAGCGGTCAACGCCAACCCGCCGGTCTGGTTCCCCACCGCTCCCACGCTGGACAACTACCAGCGCCTGTTTGACAACCCCGCCCTGCTGTGGCTGGGCAACACCGTGCTGATGGCCGTGGCGGCCATGGCCCTGACCTGCATCACCGCCGCCATGGCGGGCTACGTGCTGGCCAAAAAGCGGTTCCCCGGCCGGGCGCTGATCTTCAGCATCATGATCTGCGCCATGGCACTGCCCAAGCAGGTCATTCTGATCCCCCTGCTCAAAGAGATGAGCTTCTTGGGCCTGCACGACAGCCTGTGGGCCGTCATTCTGCCCACCGTAGGCTGGCCCTTCGGCATCTTCCTGATGAAGCAGTTCAGCGAGACCATCCCCGGTGAGATGATCGAGGCCGCCCGTATCGACGGCGCCGGCGAGATCCGCACCTTCGTCAGCGTGGTGCTGCCCATGGTCACCCCCGGCATCGGTGCGCTGGCCATCTTCACCTTCATCAACAGCTGGAACGACTACTTCCTGCAGTTGATCATGCTGAACTCTACCAAGAGCCTGACCATCTCGCTGGGCATTGCCAAGATCCAGGCAGAAATGTCCAACGACTACGGCCTGATCATGGCGGGCGCCGCGCTGGCCGCCATCCCCATCATTGCCGTGTTCCTGGCATTCCAGAAATACTTCACTCAGGGCATTGCGATGGGCGCCGTCAAGGGCTAAGTTCTCATTTCACCGTATGTTATTTTGGAAAGGAGCAAACT
>NZ_CALADU010000088.1 GCF_937890665.1 uncultured Subdoligranulum sp. | reverse complement strand
TCCCGGCAGGTACTTTGTCGGTAGGTACTAACTTCCATGAGTAAACAAACTGGGGGTCTCCAAATGCCGCTTCGCCCGCAATACGGTGGATACACTGTCCTATACCCGGAAGCTGAGCAAGCTGGGAGTGGAAGTCTACTTCGCCTCTGACAACATCTGGACGATGGACAACGACGGAGAACTGTGGCTTACCATCATGGCCACGATGGCCCAGGAGGAAAGCCGCAAGATCAGCGAACGGGTGCGGGCAGGCATCCAGATGAGCCGGGAAAAGGGTGTGCTGTACGGCAATGGCAACATTCTGGGCTACGACCTGGACAAGATCCACAAGACCTACATCATCAACGAGGAACAGGCCGAAACGGTGCGGATGATCTTTGAACAGTACGCCACTGGCGACGGGCTGGGAAAGGTGGCCAAAGCCCTGATTGCGAAAGGCCGCAAGGACGGCGGTGGCCGCCTGAAATGGGATTCCAGCAAGATCACCCGTATCCTGCGCAATCCCACCTACATGGGCTACTGCGTCTACAACCGCACCCAGACCACTGACCTGCTGGAACACAGCCGGAAGAAGAACAACGACGAGGAAACCTACATCCTGAAAAAGGGAAACTTCACCCCCATCATCGACGAGGAACTCTGGCACCGGTGCAACGACATCCGCCGAAGCCGCCAGCGGAACCTGCTGGACGAGAACGGCAAGCCCCGCAAGTACGGCGGAACCGTCGCCAAGAACGTCTGGGTCACCAAGCTGGTGTGCCACTGCGGTTCCAAGCTGCGGCGGTATCTGTGGAACACCAAGAGGGACGGTACGCAGGTCTATGGCTTTGAGTGCTACCGCCACAAGAGGCAATCCGCCCTGTATCTGAAGAAGCACGGCCTGCCCGAGGGCGTCTGTGAACTGAAAGCCTTCCCGGAATGGAAACTGGAACTGATGGCTTTGAAAATCTTTGAGACCGTGTGGAGCAACCGTCGGGAGGCAGTGCTGGAAGCCTGCCGGATGCTCAACGCCTGCTATCGGGAGGAAAGCGCCGATCCGGCCAAGCTGAAAGCGCTGGACAAGCGGATGGACGCCCTGAACCAACGGCTGGATAACCTGATCATGATGAAGGCATCCAACCAGATCACCCTGAGCCAGTTTGTAGAGCAGAGCAACGAGATCGGCGTCCAGCAGCAGCGGGTCAACAAGGAAAAAGCGGAGCTGCTGGCCAAGCAGGGGGACCACAAGGCGCTGGACATGGACGCAATTGAGGCCAGCCTCTGCGAAGCGGTGGATTTCACCGACGGTATGGTGAGCGAGTGGTTCATCCAGAACTTTGTCCGCCGCATCACACCCATCGACGACACGCGGTTCGCCTGGGTGTTGGATTTGGCGCCCGAACCCCAGACGCTGGTCTGTGAGGTCAACGGGCGGAAGGAATATCCGCGCATTACACTGGAAAGCAATTTATACCGGGGGGCCTGGCCGCCCCCCGGGGCTTCCCGCCCAAACTTTCTGATCAACAGGAACGGTCGGCTGAATGGGGACATTTCGGCGGCGGGATTGGCGCAGGACAGGCTGCAATCAAAAGGCTTTATAGGGATAGGAACTACCCTGAGCACATTGGCAATGAGAAAAATCTCCCCAACCATTTTCCAAGTAGGAACGGTTAGGGAGATTTTCTGTTGCATGCGGCATCCCTAGGGGAAAATGCCAAAGTATAGGCATGCTAAAAACCAATTACTTGGTCTGTGGCTCAGGCAGAAAACGACTTGCCACCAGATGATGAAAAATCGCTGCAAACACGAGACCAAATGTTACGCCTAAAACTGTATCGGCAATTCGCAGGACCACAGCGCTCTGAAGTCCGTAGATTCCGGCCCCCAACATTAGGGCACCTAGGCAATTCATGGCGGTTTTATAGCGGTAATCGATGCAAAAACCCAGACACAGACCGCCCAACGGTCCTAACAGTGGGTGCATGGATTCCGGCAGTATCGAATACAGAACAAAAAATAGGCAGGACCCTGCAACCGCACCGATAATCCGCTGCCAAAAGCGGGGAAGAGTGTTGTTGGAGTAGGGATATTCCGACAAGAGGGAAGCGCAGGCAAAACCCATCCACATAAATCGTTCTACGCCAAAAACCTGCCCGGCAGTCAGAACTAGACTTACTCCCAGCGCCATACGTAGTTGCCATAAGCAGACTGGTTTGGACAAATCAAACTTTTGCACCACATGGCGGAAGCGAATCTCTTTGTGTTGGTGGCGGTGTTTGGCGAACAAAATCGCACCGCAGAGTATATATCCAGTCAAGGCCAAAAGGCCGCGCCGGATCAGTGCTTCCCCCGCGACAGGATTGCCGGTGAGATAGATGTATGCGAAACTGTATAAACCACCGTTGCCCATTTCGGGCCGCTGCGTGGTAATAGCAAGAAGAGAAAAAAAGCAAACGAAGTGCAGAGGAATTAAAAAGAGCGGGGGCAGTATAGCGGCAGCGCTGGGCCCCAGCACCAGAATCGCCAGCGCTGCCGCCAGCGTCAAGAGCGAATCTCCAATACAGTACTCGAAATTGACAAAGCGGATTCCCAATAGGATACAGAACAGTGCTACGGCCAATGGGGTGTTTTCGGCGCCAAACACACGGGACAGAAAGCTTATGAATATAATGGCAAAGGCCACAATCAGCACGGAACGTATCGCAATGGCAGTCCAATAATAGGCCTCGTCCTGCTTTGTGCTACAAGCAGAGATTTTCCGCTTGAGTATGGCAGGGTCCATCTGTAATGCGTCATAAAATTTCATTTTCATGTTTTTTTCCCTTTCCCGGTTCGATATGTGCAGCAAGTTTATCTGCATAATACATAAACATCTCGAAATCCTTTCCGGAACTTCGCCACAAATCGTAAAAGGGCTGCAAAATATTTTCGTATCCTTTTCGCAATTCCGCAAGGCCTGTTTCGGTAAGAAACAGCTGATAGCTGCGTTCATCGGCAGCATTCCGCTGTTTGGAGATACAGTTTTTTTCGTAAAGCGTTTTTAGGCAGCGGCTAACCGCTTCTTTTTTCATACCGCTGCCCTGACTGAGCAGGATGGGGGTGTTTTGCTCAGGCTGTAGATAAAGATGCGCCAAAAGCTCACATTCGCTGACGGTCAGCATCGATTTATGTTCTGGCAACAGAGCGCGCATGATTTTTTGCATCTGCTGCTGGTAGTGAATCATATCCGTCCACTCCATAAAAATCTCCTTTGCATATGATTAACGTTGTTAATCATATGCCTTGGGACGCCGTTTGTCAATAGTGGCAAGATGATTTCTTGTTGGATTCTTTGTGGTAGAAAAAGGCACAAGCTTCCGGCATAGAACCAGAGCGTGTGCTGCATTGTTTTTTCCGTAGGCGCTGATTATAATAGAAACAGAAAAGCCGTTCCGATGGTTTCTTTGATGCCAAACTGAGCGGCAGTGAATTAGTGTTTACAGGAGAAATGCGAAATGCAATATCGCAGCGATAAAACCGATACCAATTTGTCCGTTCTGGGATATGGATGTATGCGATTCCCCAAAAAAGGCGGAAAAATAGATTTGGACGCCACTACCGAGCAGATCGGAGAAGCGGTCAAACTGGGGGTGAACTATTTTGACACCGCCTATGTCTACGGCGGCAGCGAGGCGGCGCTGGGCGAAGCGCTGCGCCGTTTAAAGTGCCGAGATCAGGTTTATATAGCAGATAAACTTCCCCAATATCTCATCAAATCTAAGGCGGGCATGGAGCGCTGTTTTCAGGAACAACTGTCCCGTTTGGGTACGGACCACATTGACTTTTACCTGATGCACATGCTCACCGATCTGGCCGCTTGGCAGAAATTGTGCGGTCTGGGGATCCGGGAATGGATCGAGGAGAAGAAATGCACCGGGGCGATTGGCCGCATCGGATTTTCGTTCCATGGGGATACAGCAGCCTTTTTGGAATTGCTCAACGCCTATGACTGGGATTTTTGTCAGATTCAGTACAACTATCTGGATGAGCACACGCAAGCAGGACGTAAAGGGCTGGAAGCCTCTGCGGCTCAGGGGATTCCGGTCATCATTATGGAGCCGCTGCGCGGCGGGCGACTAATCACAGGGCTATCTGCCGAGGCAGAAAAGCGAGTGGGAGAGAGCGGCCGCACCGCAGCAGGGTGGGGCTTGCGATGGTTGTGGGACCAGCCGGGTGTCACGGTGGTGCTATCCGGCATGAACAGTCTGGAAATGATTCAGGACAATGCCGCGCAGGCAGACGAAGCCTATCCCGGCTGTATGACGCCGGAAGAACATGCCTTTGTAGCGGAACTGCGGGCAGATCTGCAAGCCTCCATGCGGGTGGGGTGTACCGGTTGTGGGTACTGCCAACCCTGTCCGGCGGGGGTGGATATTCCGGGGGTATTTGCCAGCTATAATCGCGCGGCTACCGAGGGCAACCATGCCAAGATGCAATACCTGCTTACTACGGGCCTGCGGCGCAAGGGGACTGGTGCCAGCCAGTGCGTTGGCTGTGGGCAATGTGAGCGGCATTGCCCGCAGCACCTGCCGATTCGCAGCCTGCTGAAAGACGCTGCCAAAGAATTGGAAGGCCCTCTGTACAAAACGGCCCGTTTGGGGGTAAAAGTCCTTAAACTGTGGTAAGACGGCACGTGCCGTCTCCGGTGAAGGGGGCACGCTGCCCTCTCAGTTCCGGTAGCAACAGGTCCTGTTAAGGGGGCGAAGATCTACCGCCGAAAGAGTTGCTATGGCAATGTCCATGGTTAAGGCCATCGTTTCTAAAAAAGAAAGAGAACAGCCCGCCGACAGAAAACTCGGCGGGCTGTTTTGTGTGTTTCCCAAGCAAGAATGTTTCTACAAGAAAGGCAAAGAAGGACGATATGATTGATCAAAATTGGAATAGAACGAGAGAAAGACAATGCTTTGGCACTGTGCGGCTGGGGCGATTAGGGGTGAGCTGATAACCAACGAATGCCGGCAGCGGTGCGCTCGGCAGCATGGCTGTAATGATTGCCGGGATGCATCTGAAACGTTGTACAGATGCCGTGACTTTGGTAATAACGCTGGATGTTTTGGGTGTTTTCTTGCACGGTTTGTAAAACCGGGTTACGGGTTTTGCATTCCTTATCGCCCAAAGAAAAATACAGACAATCTGGCGGGCGTTTTACGTTATGGGTAAAAAGATATTCTTGGAGCCCGGGAAACCAGAGTGAACCAGACATACTGGCAAACCGGGAAAATGCATCGGTTTGGTACATGGCATAGAGGGCGAACAAACCGGCCAAAGAGTAGCCGGCCAAACCGCGCCAGCAAGGCGGTCCGGGCAGTTCTGCTTCCACGGCAGGCAAAATGGTGTGGGTCAGCAGGTGCAGATAGGCATCGGCACCGCCGGTGCAGGGCGGCGCTTTTTTGAAGAGCGGGGGAGCGTCCCAAGGGACCATATCATGGTTCCAGTCCAGATCAGTCACGGAAACCAAAGAAAAGGAAGTCGATTGATTCTGACACAGTTCCCGCCAAATCTGCTGCCCCTCCTCGGCAAAAGTATTCAAATACACGATGGGGGCGCCCGGTTGTTCACAGGGATAGACGGATACGGTTTTTCCCTCTATTGTAAATGTGCGCATTGCTGTATTCGCCTCGCTTCACGCTATGGATGCAATACCGTCAGCAGCCCCTGCGCAAAGGCATGATGCCCCTGCTCGGTAAAGTGGACGCCGTCATAAGTCAAAGAAATGTCCCACGCGCCGGCGTCAGCAAACCGGATGCCCAAGGACTGCGCCAACTCGCAATACAGTTCGGCCAAGGTGTGGGAGGCACCCACCAAAGCGGTCGTGGGCACCCATTCACCCCGTGCCATGGGCGGAGGCGCCACCAAAAGAAGTTTGTCCCGCGGCAATGTCAAGCCCAGCAAAAAGCGCTCCATCTTTGCGGCAGCCGTCGCAGGGGAGGCGCCCAGCAGCAAGTCGTTGGTGCCCAGCATCACGATCAGCAGATCGGTATCCGTTGGCAGCAGAACCGGTGCGGGGGGAATGGCGCGACCATTTTCGCCCTGATTGCAGACCTCCCAGCCGGTCTTGGCGGCAAGAAGATCCACCCACCGGTTCTCTTTGGGGTAGCGGTCCCCCCAATAAGACCGGGGATCATACCCGTAGGTGTTGGAATCACCGAGGCAAAGGACCTTCATGCCGTTTCACTTCCTCAAAATTTTGTCCATGGATTTTCCTTTGGCCAATTCATCCACCAGCTTGTCCAGATACCGGATCTCCTGCATCAACGGATCTTCGATGGTTTCCACCTTTACGCCGCAAATGCTGCCTTTGATGAGGCGGCGATTCTCGTTCAAACAGGGGGCGTCGTTAAAAAAGTCGCCGTAGGCAAGGTCACTCTCCAAAAAGCGGTCCAGATCCGCGGCAGAATAGCCGGTCAGCCACTGGGTCACCTCGTACACCTCTGCCTTGGTACGGCCTTTGCGCTCCGCTTTGGCAATCAACAGCGGAAAAACTTTGGCAAACTTCATGGCAAAAATAGCTTGGTTTTCCATACAGTGCCTCCTGAGGGGGTGTTTATGCCTATTATAACACAGAACTCCCTGCGGTGAAAATAAATATGGGGAAGGGGATGGCTTTTTAAATTGCCAGCAGCGTTTCTTCGTGTTATGATGAAAATAACCACGCGAGGAGGTGTTTCTATGTCCTTTCAAATTGTCCAAAACGACATTACCACGATGAAAGTGGATGCGATTGTCAATGCTGCCAACGAGAGCTTGCTGGGCGGTGGCGGTGTAGACGGCGCTATCCACCGAGCGGCCGGACCACAGTTGCTGGCAGAATGCCGCACCTTGGGCGGGTGCCGTACAGGGCAAGCCAAAATCACCAAGGGATATCGGCTGCCGGCCCGGTATGTGATTCACACGGTAGGGCCGGTCTGGCGAGGCGGTGGTCATGGGGAACAAGCGCTGCTGGTTTCTGCCTATCGTACCTCGTTGGAACTGGCGGCCGCCCATAATTGTCGGACGGTGGCCTTCCCGCTGATATCTTCCGGGGTGTACGGCTACCCGAAAGAGCAGGCGCTGCAAGTAGCGGTGGATACCATTCTCACCTTTTTGCAAGGCCATGACCTCACGGTATATCTGGTGGTTTTTGATCGGGAAACTTGCGCCATTGCGCAACAGCGGTTTGCCCAGATGATAGCCTGTGACGGCGAAGAAACTGGGAACGGCAACCGATAGTTGCCAAGCAGTTGGTAGACGCAGGCACACCGTTTGGAGTACCATGATGGTGTGAGGTGATGGAAATGACCCTTGGAGCCAGATTGAAACAATACCGGATGGGGAGAAGACTCTCCCAAGAGAAGGTGGCAGAGCGATTGGGCGTCAGCCGACAAGCGGTGACAAAGTGGGAAAACGACCAGACGATGCCGTCTGCAGAAAATCTGCTGGCGCTGGCATCTCTCTATGAAGTGCCAATGGAAGAATTGGTGGGAAACTATCTCCACCAACGGAAGGATCGGACGATTTTGCGCACCAACCTAACCATATTGGCGATTCTTTGGCAGGCGGCGACTTTGAATGTTTGCATCTATATGACGCCGGACGCGTTTCCGATGTCGCTGGGCGGTCTTCTACTGTTCAAATGGATTCCGTTGGCAGCCAGTACGCTTTGGATGGCACACCGTCTGCACGACGAAAAAAATCCGAAACAATATTGGAAGAATGTCAAAATCGAATCTCTGTATTGCGCGCTTCAATTTGCAATCTCAGTGGCTGCATATTACAGCGGCTTTCGCATGGTGGGAACGGCAGCGCTGTTGGTTGTGTGCCTGCTCTACCTTTACGTGATCAATCCCCAATACATGAACCGAACGTTGGTTAAGCCCAAACAAAAACCATAGAACCGCCCGTATAGGCAGTTTTATGCAGTTTGAGGGGCCAGCGCTGCGGCTTGTACCCAAAATGCCCGTCCGGGAGACATAAGGTCCCGGACGGGCATTGGTATATTGACAGCGGTAAAGGGGACGTAAAGATTCGGCAGGAAGCGCTCTCTCCGCCACGGAGAGCAAAACGCTGTACCGGGGGAGGAAACCCGCACTCGCCGCTTTTCAGAACGGTTACTGCAACGTTATGCTGTCCGGCAAAGCCATTGACCGTACAGTGCGGCGTTAGGGCGTTTCTCCATCGAAAGGAAGGGTGGCCGTTATTCGTTCCAGTGCGGTACCTAACCCGGTAAACCCTACGCAGCGGCTGGGTTGGGTGTTGACGGCGTGCTCCAGCAAGGGCTGGCGCTGGGTGGTGCAGTCCAGAAAGGTACTGTGTGCCAGTACATCGTCCCACGCCCGGTTAAGGAAAGCAACTTCCCGGCGGCCATGGGTACGGGTCAAAAAGACAGTGCCGGCTTTTTGCAGGTAATTCTCTACCTGAAGTGGGGCGTAACCGGCAGCGGTCAGGCTCTCCAGCAGACTTTCCCGAAATAGCTCCGGGAGGTTGTCCCATTGAAAGGGCGCTACGTCATAGCGTATAAGGGTATACCGACTGTGGCAATGGACCGCCAGTAAGCAGCTTCGCCCCTGAAGCGCAATCCGATGCAGGTCCCAGCAAAACCGTCGATCCGGTTCTACACCGTAGGGCGGCGGCGTCTTTTTCAAAAACCGCTGCAACGGAAATGTCAGTCCCAGTTCCATCACGGCACCTCATGGGGGATGGTGATTTTTTCCACGGTGATCTTGCCGTCTGCCACCTCCGCCATCATCATGGTGATCTCCTGATGGAAGCGGCGAGGGCCGCAGGAACCGGGGTTCAGCCAAAGCCGACCATCCCGTTCCTCCTGCGAATACTTGTGGGAATGCCCGAACAAAACTACATCCACACCGCTCAAGTCGGCAGGGACCTCCTTTTTGTTGTGGACGAGGAAGAAGGTGACGCCGCCCAAAGTGACGGTAAGATCATGGGGGAGCGCGGCAGCCCATTCTTTGTCATTGTTGCCCCGTACGATATACAAGGGGGCATATTGCCGCAGTGTTTCCACGATTTCGGGACGATTGATGTCGCCGCCGTGCAGAATGGCATCGGCGGATTGTAGATATTCCACCACCGCGGGGCGCAGCAAGCCATGGGTATCGGAGAGAAGGGCTAGTCTCATGGTTGGGTGCCCTCCTGCCGGCGGCTGCACAGTTGACGATAGAATTGCCGGGCCTTTTCCAGATCTTGGGCATCGGGGTGTCCTTTGGCAATGCCGCCAACCATCTGGAACGGTCCGAAGGTATCGTATCCCTTACAACTGAATTCGCCCAGCACGGGGCAGCCTTTTTCCTGCGCGAGCGTAACCATTGCCTTGGCGCCGGTGCCTTTCGCGCCGCCGTAGGTGTACACGAAAAAGACAGGTTTGCCGGCAGGCAGATATTGCTGGGCAAAGTCCACCACCACCTTGTGAAACGCAAACCCATAAATGCCGGAGGCAAAACCAAGACAGTCGTAGTCCTCCAACCGGACGGCTTGGCGGGTGGTCACGTCGATCAAGTCGACGCTGCCCTCTTGCGCCATGGCATCCAGCACTTTCCGGGTGTTTCCATGATGACGGGAATAATAGCAGATTGCGGTTTTCATTCAGCAGTACCTCCTTGTAGGGTCCAGCCAAAGTCATTGTGGTAGATCATCTGGCGGGTCATACCGCCGTCGATACAGATGTTTTCGCCGGTGATAAACCCGGCTTTGTCCGAACAGAGAAAGAGTACCATGTGGGCAATGTCCATGGGATTCCCCACGCGGCCTACCGGTTGCTGTACGGCGTCGGGGCCTTCATAGACGGTGTCACTGGTGTCGATCCACCCGGGCGAGATCGAGTTTACCCGTGCTTTGCCGGCCAAACTCACCGCCAGACCGTGGGTTAAGGCCGAAATGCCGCCTTTAGCGGCGGTGTAGCTCTCGGTCTGCGGCTGGCTCATGCGGTCCCGAGAAGAAGAAATGTTGACGATGGAAGCGCCGGGGGCCAAATAGGGCGCAAACAATTTGGTCAGATAGAAGGGGGCCGTGACCCCCACTCGCAAGGCATAGTTGAACTCCTCATAACTGCATTGGTCAATCCCTTTCATCAGGGGAAGGGCGTTGTTGATCAGGTAATCCAGATGGCCATACTGGGCAAGAACTTTGTGGGCAAAGTCTTCCAACACAGCCTGTTCGGCCAGATCACCTACATAATAATCGTTGGGGAGCCGGTCAATGACACAGACATGGGCTCCCTCTTCGCGAAATTCCTCGGCAATGGTTTTCCCGATGCCTTTGGCACCGCCGGTTACCACGACCACCTTATCTGTAAACATAAGAACTCCTCTCTTCGCTAGGAACTTTATACGGTGCCGCCCAAAAGCGTATGGAACAGCGTCCGGCATTACAGGAAAACCCGTGGCCTTCTTAGATGAGGATTCCCTCACAGTGATCGATCTCGTGTTGGATGATCTCGGCAGTCCAGCCGGTAAAGTTTTTGATTCGCTGCTGGAATTTTTCGTTTTGCCACTTTACCTTGATGGTTTTCCATCGCTTGGTAGGCCGGACGCCGGTCAACGAAAGGCAACCTTCCTCGGTTTCGTAAGGGCCGGTTTTGCGCAAAATTTCGGGATTGAACATGACCATATATTCCCCTTCGTTGTCAAAGGCGATGATCCGCTTGTTGACGCCGATCATGTTGGCAGCCATCCCCACACAGCCGTCTTTGTGGTAGGTCAGGGTTTCCAACAGATCCGCTGCGACCGGCAGATCTTCCGGGGTGGCAGGTTCAGCTTTTTGTGCCAGAAAAATAACATCCTTACAGATTTCACGAATCATAACGAATCTCCTTGTTATAGTAGGGGCCGGGAAAGGCGGCAACCGCGCGGACATCCCGCCGCCTGTGGACCAGAGGGAAGACCGCCGGCGCCAACGCGGTGGTCGGTATATATTATAAAAGGTAAGCGAGCCGGAACGATTCTTGCGGGGGCCTCATGGGCTGTCCCCTGATGGTGCTTTCCAGTTCATTGCCACGCGATCGGTGCCTCACCATGGGCCTGCAAAAAGGCATTGACCTTCCCAAAGGGGGCGGAACCGAAAAATCCCCGGTAGGCGGAAAGGGGGCTGGGGTGGGCGGATTCCAACACCAGCACCGGCCGCTGCTGGGCGGCGGCCTGAAAGAGTGGCGCATACTTTTGGGCGGGTTTGCCCCAAAGAATTGCCGCCAGCGGCGTTTGGCCATGGGCGGTCAGGTAGTCCAATGCGGCGCGGGTAAAGGTTTCCCAGCCATGTCCCGCGTGGGAGAATGCTGCACCCCGTTCTACGGTCAACACAGTGTTCAGCAGCAAAACCCCCTGTTGGGCCCAGAAGGTCAAATCGTTGTGGCGGTGCGGGACCGGCCCCCATTCCGCATCCAGTTCCTTAAAAATGTTTTTAAGGCTGGGCGGGGTTTTGCAGTCGTCCGGTACCGAGAAGGAAAGGCCCATCGCCTGACCGGGTTCGTGGTAGGGGTCCTGTCCCAGAATCACGACCCGGACTTTTTCCAGCGGGCAGGCGCGGAAGGCGGCGAAGATATTTTGGGCGGCAGGGTATATGGTATGGGATACAGCGGCCTGTGTTACAAAGGCATCCAATTCGGCAAAGTAAGGCTTGGCAGCTTCCGCCTGCCAGAAAAGGGCCCAGTCGCTGTAAGAAAGTTGGTCCAGTTGTTCACGCAGCAGCATAGAGATCTTTTCCTTCCTAGAATTTTCACCAGTATAACACAGGGGGATGGGACTTGCAATGTGCGATCAAACGCGGTATAATACCATTTATGTTGCGGCATTGTGCCGCAGGAGAGTTTATTAAAGGGGAGCATTCTCTATGCGTTCGATCAAAACCAAACTGTTGAGCCTTGGCGTGGCAGCGGCCATGCTGTTGGCTTTGGCGGGCTGCAATATTTCCACGCCGTCCAGCGTGGGCACCATCGGTGGGGTGGACATCCCGGCGGGTGTATATCTGTTGGCTCAGTATAATGCGTACAATACGGCATCGGGGCTGGCTGACCTTGCCACTGGAGAAACGGCCAACGATGTAAAGGCGGTTCTCAAAGCAGAGTGTACCGGTACCATCGGGGACGAGGAAGTTACGGCTACCGGCGCAGAATATGTGGAAAAGCTGACGCTGCGGGCTATCGAGTACTATGCTGCGGTGGAAGCCAAGTTTGCGGAACTGGGCGCTACGCTGGAAGACGCCGCCACTTCGGAAGTGGCCAGCAGCGTGGATAGCATGTGGGAATCCAACGGCGAACTGTACGAGGCCAACGGCATCGGCAAGAGCAGTCTGGAAGCCTACCTGCTCAACGCGCAGAAAGCCAGCACGATCATGAACCTGCTCTATGGCCCGGATGGCTCCACTCCGGTTACCGAGGCTGAGTACACGGATTTCCTGAACAATTCTTGCTATTATATCGAGAGCGTTCAGATCCCGCTGGTAGATTACAGCACGTACACCATGGCAGATGACGACCAGAAGACAAAGATTCTGGAGATTGCCGCCCAGTGTGAAGCGGAGCTGAAAGA
Organism: uncultured Subdoligranulum sp.; assembly: GCF_937890665.1. The sequence goes on along the minus strand of NZ_CALADU010000088.1, from coordinate 10,220 downwards.
AAACGCTTCCGGCGAAACCAGCGATATGACGGTGCTGTATACGGCGGCTTCGGAATATGTACCGCAGGCGATGGAAACGTTGGGCGCTACGATGGAGAATGCTTCGGAGGCGATCTACTACGCCGGCGCGCAGCTCTACACCCCCGACGATCTGGCCGGCTACGGCACGGATGAATACAACAACTTGACCGATCCTCTGGATGAAGCGGGTATGAACCAGTGGACGACCATCGATCTGGGTACGACCATCTTGGTGGCTCGCCGGGTCGATCCGCTGAAGAGCTACACGGTGGAGCAGTTGACCAGTATGTATGACCTGCTGACCGCACTGAAGAGCGATGAGCTGCAGGATCAATTCTATGCAGACGGCGCAGCCATGGAGCATGCGTTGGATGAAGGCGCGATGAAAACTTACAGCGCCTCCAAAATTAAAAAGAACGTCTAAGAATATCTTGGCCGGGAGCATCATGGTGTGCCCCGGCCTTTTTGTTTTTCAGGGAGGAATTTTATGACCAAAAACAAGACAGTCAACCTGTTGTTGGAAGTACTGGGGTGCTTTATATCGGCGGCGGGAATTTATAGCTTTGCGGTGGCTGCCGAAGTACCTGTCACAGGTGTGGCCGGTATTTGCGCCATCCTGTACCGTTTGTTTGGCCTGCCCATGGGCTTAAGCAACGTGATCATCAACATCCCCATCATCATTTTCAGCTATAAACTGCTGGGCCGGTCCTTTCTGCTGCGCAGCCTGCGCTGCATGATCCTGTTTGCGGTCTTTACCGACTACCTGCTGCCGGTGCTGCCCATCTACACCGGGGACCGGCTGCTGGCGACCATTTGCGGCGGCGTGGTGGGCGGCATTGGGGATGCGCTGATCTACATGCAGAACTCCAGCACCGGCGGTCTGGACTTCATCACCATGGCCATCAAAGCCAAGCATCCCCACCTGCCGTTTGGCAACCTGACCTTTGGGGCGGCTTTGGCGGTGATTCTGCTGAACGGCGCGGTCTTTCAGGATGTAGACTCCATCATCTACGGCTTGCTGTTTAACTTTATCGTGGCAGCGGTCATCAACAAGATGATGTTCGGTTTCTCCTCCTCCATGTTGGCGCTCATTGTGACAGACGACGGCAAGGCGGCCTGCGGGGAAATTGACCGGGTCGCGGACCGGGGCTCCACCATTTTGCAGGGGCGCGGCGGATATGCCGGACGGCCCAAAGATGTGGTGCTTTGCGCTTGCTCCAACAAACAACTGTATGAGATCGAACAGGCTATGCGAGAGCTGGACCCGGGGTGCTTTATTATCATGCTGCAATCCAATGAGGTGCAGGGTGAGGGATTCCGACGATTGGAACTGGGCAAAAACGACGAAGCATAAAAAAGAAGAGCGGGCCTCCCTTTTGGGGGAGACCCGCTCGCTTTATTTTACGATGCCTCGCGCCATGTCGCGGAACAAGCCCGGTACGGCTTCCAATTCTTGAAAGGTTCCTCGCTGTACGATAGCGCCTTGCTCCATTACAAGGATTTCGTCACAGTTTTGCAGTGTGGAAAGGCGGTGGGCAATGGAGAGCACGGTGGTACCGCATTCTTCTTTCAACCGCTCGATCTCTCGCTGGATGAGCTTCTCCGAGGTGTTGTCCAGAGCAGAAGTGGCCTCGTCGAGAATCAGCACGCGGGGCTTGCGCAAAAAGATTCGTGCCAACGCGATGCGCTGCCGCTGTCCGCCGGATAGGTTGGCACCACCTTCCGATAACAGAAAATCGTAGCCGCCCGGCCAAGTTTCAATGTCGGCGGCAATGTTGGCTTTTTGGGCAGCCAGACGAACTTCTTCCAGCGGGACAGGCTCCGTCAGACCGTAGCAGATGTTGTGGTAGACGGTGTCGGCAATCAAGAAGGGCGTCTGGGGTACAAGGGCTATGTTGTCGGCCAGTACCTGACGGGAAAGACCCGCCAGCGAAGCACCGCCCAGCACAATAGAACCTTGTGCCGGTTCCAGTTTGTCGATGACCTTGATAAGGGTGGACTTGCCGCAGCCGCTGGGGCCTGCAACGCCGATGAAGGTGCCGCCGCGGATGGACAAAGTGATGTCTTTCAGAATCCATGTATCCGGTTTTTCGGGATAGCTGAAGCGCACATGCTGCAGTTGAATATCGTTGCCGGTGGGAAGCGCCGAGGAAAGGGCGGGCATTGGCTGGTAAGAAAAATCCAGCGGCAGCTCCAACAGTTGGAAGTAATCGTCAGCCAGCACCACGCACTCGGAAAACTCATCTAGGATGCGGTGCAGTTCCCGCAGCGGTCCCGTCAACTGGGTAAAGCAGAGGTAGGCTGTCAGTACGGTGCCGATGGTGATGACCTGCTGGGAGGCCAACAACACCGAAATACCGATGACCAGCACGCTGAAAAAGGCTTCATTCACAAACTTGAGGCAATCGTAGAAAGCCATAGCTTTGTGGTGGCGCATCTCCTTTTTGCGCAGATGCTCGGACTGCCCTTCGATGCGGGTGCTCTCGGCGTGGGCGCTGTTCAAGGCACGGATGGTTTCAATACCGCCCAACAGTTCCACCATGGTGCCGTCCATTTCGGCCTTGGTTTCCATCAGCTCCACGCGGATCCCCTTTTGGGTGCTGATTTGCCGGAACACGATGAAGGTGCCCACCGGAATGACCAAGATGACCAGACAGGCTACCGGAAAGGGAAGCTGCCAAAAGATGGTAACGATGGCGGCCAAGCCGGTGGAAACTGCCGGGGCAAAGTCCATGAAGAGCAGCTTGATCAATTTGACAGTGCCCTCCAGACTGCGGTTGAGCCGACCATGGATGTTGCCGGTCATGTGGCCGCGAAAATAGGAGAGCGGAGCTTGCAGCAGAGAGTTTGCGGCCTGCTGTCGGGCGTTCTTTTCGGCTTGGGTCGCAGCGTCCTCCACGATCAGGCGGCGAACCACCTTGATGATCTCGTTTACCACATTGACCAGCAGGATGGCCAACAGAATCGGCAGCACCGATTGGAAGGTGGCGGTTTGCGCTGCCAGCACATGATCAGTCAGGTACCCACAGCCAGCGGTGTCAGTTGGCTCAGCACCGCCGAGATGCCTAAGATGGCCAGCACAATAAAAACTCCAGCTTTTGCTTTTGGGGGAGCAGCGCAAAGATCTTTTTCCAGACCTTGCGGGATTCTTGGTTGGTATGCATGGTAGGCAGGACCCTTTCCGCGAATACATCGCCGCGATATTGCCTTCATTCTATCATACTTTCTACGGCAAGAAAACCAGTATAATAAAATGAAGCAAACAAAAAAGCACAGCGGAGAAACCGCTGTGCTGTCGCTTATTGTGGGGAACGGGGTTTGTCCGGCGGATATTCGCCTTGCAGCTTGGCTTCCATCCGGCTGAGCCGGGCTTCCAGTTCCGAGATACGCTGGTTGGTGATGTCGGGCAGAGCCTGCTGGTCCAAGTCATCTGCCGGACAGCACTTGATATTACCCACCCGGACGACTTCGGCCGGTACGCCTACGGCGGTGGCGTTGGCGGGCAGGTTTTTCAGCACCACGCTGCCGGCACCCACGCGGACGTTGTCCCCAATGTAGACCGGACCCAGCACTTTGGCGCCGGCGCCCACCAGCACATTGTCCCCCAAAGTGGGGTGACGCTTGCCGGTATCCTTGCCGGTGCCGCCCAGCGTAACGCCGTGATAGATGGTGCAGTTGTCGCCGATCTCGGTGGTTTCGCCAAAGACGATGCCCATGCCGTGGTCGATGAACAGCTTGTGGCCAATCTTGGCACCGGGGTGGATTTCGATGCCGGTGAAATGACGGGAAAGCTGGCTGATCAACCGGGCGACAAAAAAGCACTTTTTCTGGTACAGAAAATGAGCAATGCGGTGGGTGACCAGAACATGAAAACCGGGATATAGAATAATGACTTCCAGCACGTTGCGCGCTGCCGGGTCCTTATCACGAATGTTTTTGGCGTCTTCCCAAAGCCCCATAATGATTCCCTCTCTACTTTTGTTTTACACCCTACTTTTATAAAATAGATAGTAACACACTTTTTTGTAAAAGGCAACGCCCGCCATTGTGGAGGCTTTTTTGTCAAAATGTCCAAAAGTTGACGCAAAAATCCATAAAATCCCTCGCTTGCGAAACCACCGCGCCGCATTGACAGGGGCGCCGCGGCATGGTACAATAAGTAAAATCTGTGTAAGGGAGAGGTGCGCCACATGATGAGCTGTTGGACCAGCTTGAAAATGTACGGTGGGGTGTTCTTTCCCGGCACCGCACAGGGTATCGTTTTTTGACTTTTCCCTTTTGGGGAAAAGTTTTTTTTTGCCCGCACGTCGAAAAACGTCGGGTTGTGGAAAGAAAAACAGGAGGTCTTGCCATGCTGATCCGCCATGCGAAAGACAGCACTGGAAAACCCATTGAACTGTGGCTGCGCGACGGCAAAATTGCTGCCGTCGGACAGGGGCTGCTGGTCCCCGAAGGGGAGGAAGTGCTGGATGCCAAGGGCCGCACGGTGCTGCCCGCCTTCATCGACACCCATTGCCATTGGCGCACACCGGGGCTTGAATACAAAGAGGATATCGCCACCGGGTCTGCGGCGGCTGCCGCAGGTGGGTACACCTTCGTGAACCTGATGCCCAACACCAAGCCGGTCTGCTCTTCGGCAGAGATCGCCCATGCGGTGGAAGAAGAAGCTCGCCGTATCGGCCTGTGTGATGCCAACCAGACGGTTTCCATCACCCAGAACTTCGACGGCAAAACCATCGATCATCTGGCTGTCTTGCCCGAAGACGTCAAATTCATCACCGAAGATGGCCATGGCGTTATGAACAACGCGGTGATGGCCCGGGTCTTTGCACTGGCCACCGAGCGGGGACTCACCGTGATGTCCCATGCCGAGGACAGTGACATCAGCCCGTGGGACTACCGTCTGGCCGAAAACATCGAGACGGTACGCAACTGCCATCTGGCCGAGTACTACGGCACCCGGCTGCATATGTGCCATGTTTCCACTAAGGAAGCGGTGGACGCCATCCGCTCTAGCCGGATGCGGGGCGCCCGGGTCAGTTGCGAAGTGACACCCCATCATCTCTGGTTTGACGACAGCCGCCTGCAATACCGGGTCAATCCGCCCATCCGCAAGGCGGATGATGTGACGGCTCTCATCGAGGCCATCAAGGATGGTACCGTGACCTGCATCGGTACCGACCATGCGCCCCATACCGACGAGGAAAAAGCGAAGGGCGCTGCCGGCATGGTGGGGTTGGAAACGGCCTTCGGCGTCTGCTACACCAAACTCTGCCGGGAACAGTGCCTGCCGCTGGAACTGCTCAGCTTCCTGATGAGCGCCGGCCCGGCCGCTGTGATGGGGCTGGCAGACCGCAAGGGACTGCTGGAACCCGGCTATGACGCGGACGTGGTGCTGGTGGATTTGGACCATATGTATCAGGTCAGTGCGGCTGAGCTGCACAGCAAGAGCAAGAACTGCCCCTACGACGGCGCGTATCTGTTCGGCAAAGTGGTCACCACCATCAAGGGTGGCAAGGTGACCTTTCAGATTGAGGAATAACAACGAGAAAAGAACGGGGGAACCATCATGACCAATATGGATAAACTGTACGAGAGCGTAGCTGCCAACGGCCCGGTCTGTGTCGGTCTGGATACCGAGATCAGCTATCTGCCCACCATCGATTCTGCCAAAACCGCGGGAGAGAATGTGACGGATTTCAACCGCGCCCTGATCGAAGCGACCAAAGGTGTGGCGGGCTGCTACAAAGTACAGATCGCCTACTATGAGTCGCTGGGGCTGGACGGCATGCGTGCTTATGCCGAAACGCTGAAGATGGCCCGGGCCACCGGTTTGCCGGTCATTGCCGATATCAAGCGCGGCGACATTGCTAAGACCGCTGAGATGTATGCCAAGGCGCACTTTACCGGCGACTTTGAGGCAGACATCATCACGCTGGCTCCCTATATGGGTCTGGACTCCATCAGCCCCTATCTGCCGTACTGCAAGGAACAGGGCAAGGGTGTCTTTGTGCTTTGCCGTACTTCCAACCCCGGCGCCAAAGATTTTGAGTACCAGAAACTGGCCGACGGCCGTCACATCTACGATCTGGTGGGCGACAGCCTGACCGAACTGGGCAAGGATTACATGGGTGAGCACGGCTATTCCAGCATCGGTCTGGTCATCGGTGGTACCCATACCGAAGAGGCTACCGCCATCCGCGCAGCCTACAAGAACACCTTCTTCCTGATCCCCGGGTATGGTGCGCAGGGCGGCAAAGCCGCAGACATCGCCCAGTACTTGAGCAAGGGCAACGGCGGCGTGGTCAATTCCAGCCGCGGCATCCTGTTGGCCTACAAGAAGCAGCCCGGCGTGGCTTTCGACGAGGCCGCCTATAATGAATGTGTGCGTATGCGGGAGGATATTCAGGGTGAATGCAATAAGCTGTAAGATCCAAGTGTTGGCGCAGGAAGCCCTTGCGCCGGACATCCGCCGTCTGGTGGTGCAGTGGCAGGACCCCAGCCACGAACCTCACGCCGGTCAATTCTATATGCTGCGTGCTTGGGCGCCCGACGCCACGCCGATTCTTTCCCGGCCCATCAGCGTCCATGATTTCGACAACCAGACGGGGGCACTGACCTTTCTGTATCAGGTCAAGGGGGAGGGAACCCAGAAACTGGCGGCCCTCCAGCCCGGTCAGACGCTGACAGTCACCGGCCCCTGCGGCAATGGGTTTGCTACCGATGCTTTGGCCCAGCAGTACAAGAACATCGCGGTGGTAGGCGGCGGCATCGGCACGGCGCCGCTGCTGCTGCTCTGCAAGCAGCTTTGCCGCGCCGGGGTACGCCCCGACTTGTATGTGGGCTTCCGGGATGAACCTTACGGCATGGAAGCCTTTGTGCCTTGGTGCCATACCATCCATCTGGCCACCGATTCCGGCGCCCATGGCCACCACGGTCTGGTCACCGACCTGCTGGATGCGGCCAATTACGATGTGGTGCTCACCTGCGGACCGATGGTTATGATGCGCGGCGTGGCCAAGCTCTGCGTCGCAGCGGGCAAACCTTGCCTTGCCAGTCTGGAAAAGAAGATGGCCTGTGGTTTGGGCGCCTGTCTGGGCTGCACCTGCCATACGAAGGTAGGCCCCCGCACGGTCTGTAAGGATGGCCCTGTATTCCAAGCCGAGGAGGTGTTTGACTGATGGCGGACCTGCATGTGGATTTTCTCGGTAAGCGTTTGGCCGGTCCGGTCATTGCCGCTTCCGGTACTTTCGGCTTCGGCCCGGAATACGCCGACATCGAGGACCTGCGCCTGTTGGGCGGCATCTCCGGTAAGGGTCTGACATTGAACGGTCAGCCCGGCAATGAGGGAGAACGCCTCTACGAAACGCCTTCCGGGCTGATGAACTCTATTGGTTTGCAGAACCCCGGCGTACAGCATTTCATCGACCATGAGCTGCCGGCCATGCGCCGCTGCGGCACCACCGTCTGGGCCAATCTGGGCGGCCATACCATCGAAGAAAATGTCGAGGGTGTGGAGATGCTCTGTGCTGCCGGCATCGATATTCTGGAGCTGAACATCAGTTGCCCCAACGTAAAGCAAGGCGGTCTTGCCTTCGGCATCCGCGCGCAGGACGCCAGCGAGGTGGTCAGTGCGGTACGCAAAGTCTGCACGGTGCCGCTGGTAGTCAAACTCAGCCCGCAGGCCGAGAGTATCCCCGAGATGTGCAAGGCGGTGGAAGCTGCCGGCGCCGATGGCATCAGCCTGTGCAATACCTTCCAAGCCTGCGCCATCGATCTGGAAAAACGCCGCCCGGTGTTCAACAACACCTTCGCGGGCCTGTCCGGTCCGGCGGTACGCCCCATTGCTCTGCGGATGGTCTGGCAGGCGGTGGGCGCTGTCAACATCCCGGTGGTGGGCCTCGGCGGTATCCTGACCGGCCGGGACGCGCTGGAATTTATCATGGCCGGTGCAGCAGCGGTGCAGGTCGGTACAGCCAACTTCTTGGATCCGCAAGCCTGTGTGCGCATCACTGCCGAGATCGGTCAGTGGATGGATGCCCACGGTGTTAAGACGCTGGATGAGATCCGCGGCTGTGCACGAGGTTGATTTGAATTTTTATGCGTTATTCTTGCAATAATATGCAATTTATGCTACTATAAACTGAGTGATTCTATTAGGAGGAAAGTATCATGGCGAGAGAAGCAATCGAAGTTTTGAAGGAATGTGAAGCCTTTTTGGAAGGACATTTTCTGCTGTCGTCGGGCCGGCATTCCGGTGCCTACTGCCAGATGGCGTTCCTGCAGCAGTATCCTGACAAGTGCGCGGAAGTCATGGCGCCTGTGGCCGAAAAGCTGAAGGCGCTGGACGTAGACGTCGTAGTCGGTCCCGCCATGGGCGGCATCGTTTATGCCTATGAGCTGGGCCGCCAGATGGGTAAGCGTGCCATCTTCACCGAGCGGGTGGACAATGTGATGACCCTCAAACGGTTTAAAATCAATCCCGGTGAGCGCTGCATCATTGCCGAGGACGTGGTGACCACCGGTGTGTCCAGCCTCGAGACCAAGCGCGTCATCGAGGAAGCAGGCGGCGTCTGCTTGGGCATTGCCTGCGTGGTGGACCGCACCCGCGCCGAAGCGCCGTCCCCGATTCCCATTGTGGCCAGCGCTCTCAAGCTGGATCTGCCCAACTACGCGCCGGAGGAGTGCCCCATCTGCAAGGAGGGCAAACTGCCGCTGGTCCATCTGGGCAGCCGTAAGATGAAAGAAGCAGCCAAACAGACTCTTTAATAGAATGCAGGGAGTTTAGAATATGCAGGCATATCTGATACTGGCAAACGGCCGGGTGTTCCCCGGGCAGAGCATTGGCTGCCCCGGCACTACCATCGGCGAAGTGGTGTTTGCCACCGGTATGGTCGGCTTTGAAGAAACGCTGACCGACCCGAGCTACTATGGGCAGATCATCACCCAGACCTATCCGCTCATCGGCAACTATGGCATGAACCATGAGGATGTAGAGAGCACCAAGATCTGGGCTCGGGGCTACATTGTGCGGGAAGCATGCAAAACCCCGTCCAACTTCCGCAGCGAGCAGACGCTGGACGCCTTCCTGAAACAGTATGGGATCATCGGCATCGAGGGCATCGATACCCGCAGCCTGACCCGTACCCTGCGGGAGAGCGGTGTTATGAACGGTGCCATCACCACCGAGTTTGACCCTGCTGCGGAACCCGAGAAGGTGGCAGAACTGCTGCCCCAGATTCAGGCCTATGCGGTGACCGAAGCCGTCAAGACCGTGACCTGCCGCGAGGCCAAAACCTACGAACCTACCGTGGAAGGCGCTTGGGAAGGCGCGCCGCTGCATGTGGCGCTGCTGGATCTGGGCTGCAAGAACAACATTGTGCGCTGCCTGCAAAAGCGGGGCTGCCGGGTAACGGTTTTGCCCGGCACCACAACGGCAGCCGAGTTGGCTGCCCTGAACCCCGACGGGCTGATGCTCTCCAACGGTCCCGGAGACCCGGCAGAAAATGTGGAGATTATCAAGAACATTGGCGAGATGCTGGATTCCGGCATTCCGGCTTTCGGCATCTGTCTGGGCCATCAGCTCACGGCCTTGGCGGCAGGCGCCAAGACCATCAAGCTGAAGTACGGCCATCGCGGTGCTAACCAGCCGGTCAGCCATTACAGCGGCAAGCGGACCTTTATCACCAGCCAGAACCATGGCTACGCGGTGGAAGGGGAGACCCTGTCCGCCGAGGTGGGCCGCGTAAGCTACCGTAATGCCAACGACGGCACCTGCGAAGGTGTGGATTATTTCCGCTGGAATTGCTTTACCGTGCAGTTCCACCCCGAAGCCAACGGTGGCCCCAAGGACACCGAATTCCTGTTTGACGAGTTTGTCAGCCGTATGCTGGCGGCGAAAGGAGTAAACAACGATGCCTAAAGACCCCAGTATCAAAAAGGTGCTGGTCATTGGTTCCGGCCCCATTATCATCGGACAGGCGGCAGAGTTTGACTATTCCGGCACGCAGGCTTGCCGCGCCCTCAAGTCCGAGGGTGTGGAGACGGTGCTGGTCAACTCCAACCCCGCCACCATCATGACCGACCCTGACATTGCCGATCATGTCTATATCGAACCGCTGACCGCAGAAGTGGTGGAGCGGATTATCGAGAAGGAAAAGCCCGACGCCATCCTGCCCAACCTGGGCGGCCAGATGGGC
>NZ_CALADU010000087.1 GCF_937890665.1 uncultured Subdoligranulum sp. | reverse complement strand
TGGCCCCTATGGGGCCGTTTTGCAAACCCCACGTTCAACGTGGGGTTATGATTTACATCGTTTCCGGTGCGTTTCGCTTATATACCGGGTCAGCCTTGTTCTTGCTTCCCCTTCTGGGGAAACAGCACCAGATCCAGCCAGTACAGGCAATCGGCGAACCATTCCGCCACGTGGGGGTCCGCCCAACGCTGCTTTTCCGGTTCTTCCACCGGCGGAGTAGCCAAGGAAAGACCATGCACACCGTAGGGGTAAATGTGCATTTCAAATGGAACCTTTTGTTCCGCCAGTTGCTGGGCAAACAGCAGGCTATTCTGTACCGGAACCAGTTCATCGGCCGCCGTGTGCCACAGAAAAACCGGAGGTGTTTCTTGGGTAACATGGCGTTCCAAACTGAAATACTGTGCCTGCCGCTCCCAATCAGCCGACGCAGTTCCCTGCGGTTTAGGGCCTAACAGGGCCTCGAAGCTGGGACGGTGCGCATAGGTTCCCGCCGTAATGACCGGATACCCCAGCACCACGGCATCGGGTCGTACTGTACGATCCGGCATAGCCGGGTCTTGAACATCCTGCCAGTGAACAGCCAGACTGGCCGCCACATGGCCGCCTGCCGAGAAACCGCACACCACAACCGGTTTTTCCGGCTGCCGGCTTCGCACCTGCCGCACCGCTTCTGCCAGTTGGCACAACGGTGCCTTGCCCGGTGTCACCTGAGGAGCTGCCAGCGTATAGGACAACACCCACACTGTCCAGCCGTCGGCGGCAAAGGCATCGGCCACCGGCTGTGCTTCCCGAGGGGAAAGCCATTCATAGCCGCCGCCGGGGCAGAGCACCACGTTGCCTTTCAGATGCCCCTGCCCTTCTGCAGCCTTATGTAGGCGTTGTTCCCATTCCACCAGACTGTCTCCTTTCATGATGGTATCGGCCCAACCGGTTTATACGCCAAACCCGAAAAATTCATTCGCATTGCGGAAACATACGTCCTCAATGACTTGGCGAATCGCTTCTTCGCCGGAGAAATACTCGCCCCGCTCGATCAACTGGCCCAGATAGTTGCACAGGACGCGGCGGTAAAGTTCATGCCGCGGGTAGGAGATAAAGCTCCGGCTGTCGGTCAGCATGCCCACCGACAGACTGACGGGATACAGGTTGGCGCAGGCCTCGAATTGCCGCTGAATGCCAAAGGCCTGATCGTTGAACCACCAAGGAGCACCCAACTGTACCTTTGCTTTGGTGCCGTTGTCGCAGAATCCCGCCGCCAAAATGGCCCAGGTCTCGATTTTTGTACCGTCCAACGGGTACAGAATGGTTTTGGGCAGTTCCCCTGCGATGGTCAGCCGGTTCAGCAGCTCTCCGACGCTGGTCACAGAGCACTGGTCATCGGCGCAGTCAAAGCCGGTGGATTGACCGACCCGCTGTACACCGGTGGTGTTGGCGTCCAAGTAGGTGCCGATATGCAGCTGCATGACATACCCGTTGCGGTTATACCGGCGCGCCATCTCGTACAGGAAGGCGCTCTGATACTGATCCACTTCGTGGTCGGTCAGCGGAATATTGGCACGGCCTTTGCGGAAGATCTCCTCGATCTCTGCGTCGGTGTAATCCGCCCAAGTAAAGTGCGGGATTCCGTCGTCGCTGACGGTGGTTCCCGTCGTCTGCTGGAAAAACCGGAGCCGTGCTTCCAGCGCGTCCAACATGGTGGCAAAGGAATCAATGGCCACGCCCGACACCTGCGCCAGCTTTTCCAAGTAGGCAGAGAAGCTCTCCAATCCCACAAACATCGCTTTGTCAGGACGGAACGCCGTGATCACCCGCGTAAACATCTCTTCCTTTTGCAGGGCGATGTGATACCGCAGATCATCGACGGGATCTTCGGTGGTGCTGACAAGACGCACGTTGGAATGCTCCATGCACCAACGGCGGGTCATGTGCTTTTCGTGGATCATCCGGGTGGTCTTTTGATAGATCTCCTCCGCGTTTTCCGCGCAAAGAGGCTCATCAATATCAAAATAGCGTTTCAGCTCCAGCGCACACCAGATATAGATGGGATTGCCCACCAATTTGGGCAAAATCTCTGCGAAAGCCAGATACTTGTCATGATAGCTGGCCGAACCGGTGATATACTCTTCCGCAATGCCGAAGGTACGCATGGCCCGCCATTTGTAATGGTCGCCACGCAGCCACATTTCGCCCAGATCTTCAAACTCTTTGTTTTCGTAGATCTCCACCGGCTGCAGATGGCAGTGATAGTCGATGATCGGCATCGGCTCCGCATACTTATGATAGAGCATCCGGCCGGTTTCGTTGGTCAGAAACAGTTCTTCGTTGAATTTTGTATTCATACGTTTCCTCTCCACTCAAAAACCGATCAAAGCACCGCCGTCTACCGGGATGCAGCTACCGCTGATATACCGTGCCGCATCGCTGCACAGGAAGGCCGCACACATACCCACGTCCATGGGATCGCCCACCGTCTTAGCGGGAATACGGCCCATGATCTTCGCCAAACGCGGCGGGTCATTATCGGTAGCCTTGTGGAACATCGGCGTGTCGATCCAGCCCGGTGCAATGGCATTGACCGTAACGCCGTACTCTGCCAATTCGGCCGTCAGCGTATGGATCATGCCCAAGAAGCCTGCCTTGGCGGTAGAATAGCCCGCCACCTGCGGCTGACCAATGTAGCTCGTCATGCTGGCCTGGAAGACGATGCGGCCATACTTCTGCTCTTTCATGTAAGGCACAACCGCCTTGGTCATCGCAAAAGAGCCGACGAGGTGGACATCCAGCACGCGCTTGTAGTCTTCCACCGTCATATCCCAGATGAACTTTTTGCAGTGGTTGCCCGCATTGTTGATGAGAATGTCAATGCGGCCCTGCTCCTGCACGATACGGTCCACAAGGGCCTGTGCATTGTCGGTATCGGTAATATCAAACTGGTAAAATGCCGCCTGATCGCCAAACTCCGCCAAAGCATCGGCAGCCTGCTCCGGTGCCTCGAAGCTGACCACACACACCTTCGCGCCGGCGCTCACCAAGCAGCGGGTGATGGCCAGACCCAAACCGGTAGAGCCACCCGTCACAATCGCCACACGGCCCGTCAAATCATACCACTTTGCCATAGCAAAGTTTTGCATCTGTTCTTGCGTAAACGCAGCCATAAAGATTTGCCTCCTTTTTCGACATTATTTGTCGATCTCGCAAGCACGCTGGAATGCCACTTGCTTTTCTTGATATTTGTAAGGGATAAAAAATTCTCGATGACCCAGCGCTTCACTCTTCGTTTGGGTTCCTGCGGCGATCTGCGCCACATACTGCGCCAGTTGTTCGGTGAGTTCCGCCTGCGTGACAGCGCCGCGCAGAATCGGGCTGGCATCGAACTCCATATCGCCCGCCATGCGGGTGAAGGTCTCGTGATTGCCGGTGATCTTGATGCAGGGCGCCACCGCGCTGCCCACCACGCTGCCCCGTCCAGTAACGAGGAACACAATGTGGGCACCGCAGCTTGCAAGGTCCATCAGCCCCTCGTTGTCGTTGGGGTTGGTGATTCCAAACTGCATCCAGTGGGGGTCCGGCGTAGAATCCAGCAGCCACAATCCGTGCTGCGGCGGCTGTACCGAAACTTTCAGTACCCCTTGGATGGGGCGGGACCCGCTTTTGATCACCGCGCCCATACTCTTTTCTTCAATGGTGGAAAGTCCTCCGGCAAAGTTGCCGGGGCTGACGGAATACTGCCGTACCGAGCGGCAATAGTCCAGTGCTTTGTCGTAGGTGTAGCGAATCTCCTGCGCAGCCTTCTCATTGGCAGCACGTCCCACCAACAACTTATCCAGACCGACGGCCTCGACGATTTCCTCAAAAATCGCCGCACCGCCTGCATCCACCAAGCGGTCAAAAAAGCGTCCTACCACCACATTGCCGGCCAAGCCGCTGGTATAGTCACTGCCGCCGCATTCTGCACCGATGATCAGATCGGACATGCCCATCTCCACCCGCGGCGTGTTTTGCAGTTCCTGCAGCAGTTCTTTCACCCAGCACAGTCCCTTTTCAATGGAAGGCGCTGTACCGCCCTGCTGCTGAATGAACATCCAGCGCGCAGGTTTTCCCGCATGCTCGGCAATGTCGGCCAGCCATTGGGGCTGGATATACTCACATCCCAGCCCCACGGCCAAAACCGCACCCACATTGGGGTGACGAATCAGGCTGATGAGCAGATCGACAGCATATTGGTTGTCCGTACAGCCGTCAAAGCCGATCAGTTCCACATCAGGATGAGCGCTTTGCTCCACAATGCGGCGCGCCACAAACTCAGAACACTTGACGGTGTAAATAACCAGCACCCGGTTGCGGATGCCCGGAGGTCCGCTTTGTCTGCGATACCCTTGCCATTTTTGCTGCATTGCATCCATATGCTGTACCTCACTCATACTTGGTATCTTTGGGCGCACCGGTATTTACGTCCAGATGTCCCGAGCGCTCGTCATAGATGCTGTGCATCACATGCAGGTGCACCCAGCTCCCCGCCGGGATGTCCACCGTTGCACGGCCGATGACCACACCGTATTTCACAATATCCTCTCCGGCTCGTATGGCACACAGTGCAATTTTATGCCCTACCGGAATATCGCCGACCGCAACCAGCGAAGGAATCGTATGCTCGCCGGTCAGAACAACGGAATCCCCTTCTGCAATGGGATCCAGCGCTGTGGCAACGTTGTCCTGCAAATCAATCTGAAATGCGACGATCTCCTTTTGCATATCGCACCTCTTTCACAGCACGCCGAAAGTACGGAAAGCCTCAGTGGAAGACATGCCCTGCTCAATGGCGCGGCGCATCGTCTTTTCAGCGCTGGCTTTTTCCAGTGCACGTTCCAGAACCTCATCCTTGACTTGACGCGGGATGATCAGCACACCGTCAATATCGCCAAAGACAAGGTCGCCGTCATGAATGGTGACCTGCCCGATCTCGATGGTGCAGCGGTAGTCAAACACATAGGTGCGCACCGAGGAATCCTGCGCCCAGCAGTGGGTGCAGAACACCGGGAAGTTCTGTTCCAGCACCTGCGGGGTGTCCCGGCTGTAACCGTCCACCACCGCGCCCACCGCGCCGCGCGCCTTGGCGGTAGCGGTAAGCAGCTCGCCCCACAGTGCACTGTTGTGCGCACCGGTAGCCACATAAACTTCATTGGGCTGCAGTTGGTCAAGTGCTTCGGTCAGGTAACCGAACGGCTTTTTGGGGTTGTCAAAGACATCGTTTTCCAGCACCGTGCAGGCATACCCCGCAATCTTGAGACGGTTGTCCTGCTGGGTGCGGTCAATGAACGCATCGGCAGGGACCAGCGATTCCAAGGGGCGGATCTCGGCCGGAAGGAACTGATGTTTATATCCCATCTGGTCCAAGATATCCCCCACCACCGGGGTATACAGCTTTTCTTTCATGAGGCGGAACATTTCCTCATCGTTTTTCCACATCGGCATAGTATCGTCATCCTTTCCGAGCTGTCACATCATCATCTCAGGCAGCCACATAAAGCTCTGGGGGAAGTAGGTCAAAATCAACAGCGCAATGCCCATTACAGCATAGAACGGAATCATCTTTTTGGCCAGCTTTTCGATTCGGATTCCCGAGATTGCACTGCCGATGAACAGCGTAGAACCAACCGGCGGGGTCAGCAAGCCAATGCCAAGGTTGAGGACCATCACAATGCCCAGATGAATGGGAGAGAGACCCAGCGACATCCAGATGGGCAGGATAACCGGCGTCAGCATCAGGATCAGGCAGGCCATTTCGACCAAGCAGCCCAGAACCAGCATGAGGATGTTGAGCATGATCAAGATCACGATCTTGTTGTCGGTCAGGTTGAACAGTGCCGTAGAGACCATCGTGGGCACCTTCAGGTAGGTCAGCAGGTAGGTAAAGGATCCGGACACACCGATGAGGATCAGCACCTTGCCCAAGGTCATGGTAACGTTGTGGAAGATATTGGGGATATCCCGCAGCTTAAAGCCTTTATAGATGAACAAACCTACGACCAGAGACCAGACCACGGCGCAAGCGGCGGATTCGGTGGTGGTAAACACACCGGTAATAACGCCCACGACCACGATCAGCACGGCCAGCAAGCCCCAGATGGCACGGCCCAACGATTTGATGCATGCGATCAAATTGAATTTGCCGGTGACGGGGATATTCATCTTTTTGGAGTAATAGTAGGAGTAGATCATCAGCACGATGGAGAGCACCGCGCCGGGGACATAACCGGCCAAAAACAACTGGCCGATGGAAACGCTGGTGACACCAGCTGCTGCCAAAGTATAGATAACCATGTTTTGGCTGGGAGGAACCAGAATGCCTTCCACCGAGCTGGCCATCGTCAAGCAGGTAGAGAACGCACGGTCATAGCCCTGTTCTTCCATCATTTTGATTTCGATGGGGCCCAGAGAAGCACAGTCCGCAGAAGAGGAACCGGAGATGCCGCCGAAGAAGAAGGAGGCCACTACGTTGACCATCGCCGCGCCGCCGCGAATCCAGCCGACCAGTTCTCGGGAGAAGTCGATCAGCGTTTCGGTAACACCGCCGGCGCCCATCAATTCGCCCATGAGAATAAAGAACGGAACCGCCAACAAGGTGTAAGAGTTCAGGTTTGTTACAAAACGCAGAGCCATCTGCATCGGGTTGATGCCCAGATAGAAAAATACCAGCAGCGACGAAGTACCAATGGCATAGACCACCGGCACCCGCAAAAAGACAAGCGCCAGAAATACGCCGACCAAAAGCAGCGTTGCAATCATCGTTGTCGTCATTTTTCGGTTGCCTCCTTTTCCTTTTTATCCATGCGATAGAACCAACCGGAAACCAGCCCCGCCAGATGCAGTACGCCCGATACCGGCAGCGAGAGATACATCACCATATACGGAATATTTAAACCCGCCATGGTATTATTGCGGGACTGCTGCATAAGCTGAATGCCGTACACGATCATAAAAACCGCAAAGCAGAAGATGCAGACGGTGGCCAGTACATCGGTGGCAAAGATTTGCCGCTCCGACATTTTTTCGTCGAACATGGTCACTTGCAGATGTTCGTTGGTACGCAGAACCAGCGTAGATCCCAAAATGCTCATCCAAGTCAGCAGCAGCAGCGAGAGCGGCTCGCCCCACGCAGGAGAGGCATGCAATACATAACGACCTAAAAAGATATAAAAGACTACGGCGACCAGTGCGGCCAACATGATAACGCAAACATGCTTCACAATGCCGAACACCACTTTGTCAATCGCCATCCACACTTTTTTGAAGCTTTCCATACGCGTAGTGAATCCTTTCCACTTTTAGTAGAAAGGGGCGCCTTTCGGCGCCCCCTGAGTTTCAGTGTGCACGATGCACGCCGGATTCTCTGCCCCGCTTATGTCGGACAGATTACACGGTTTTCATCAATAATCGGCGTTCTTCAGACGCTCGATCACAGCCTGGCTCTCCTCGTCATAGGTGGCGTAGACGCTCTCACAGGCAGCGGACCAATCGGTCAGATCGGGTACTTCCAGAACCGTGACGCCCTTCTCTTCAAACTGGGCATAGCATTCTTCCACCTTCTGGACGTTGTACTCGTAGCAAGCAGCGCTGGCAGCGTCGGCAGCCTCGGCAATCCAGCCCTTCTGCTCATCGGTGAAGGAGTTCCAGCGGTCTTTGTTCATCAGGATGACGCCGCAGCCGAAGGTGTGCGCATCGGTGATGAAGTAGGGCGCGACCTCGTTGTAAGAGTTGGCCAGATAGTTGACGATGTCGTTCTCGGCACCATCCACAACGCCGGACTGCAGCGAGGTGTACAGTTCCGCGTAGGCGATGGGCGTAGCAGAAGCACCCAGCGCGCTGATGGTGTTAACCATCAAATCGGTCTCGGGCACGCGAATCTTCAGGCCCTTCATCATATCCAGCGTAAATTCGCTGGGGCTGCCCAATGCCTTGTAGGTGTTCTCGGTGATGAACATCTGGCGGGGGCTCTCGGTGAGCCAGCCCAAAGCGACATAGCCGCAATCCGCTTCGTCGACAGAATCCAGCAGTTCCTGACCCAGATCACTTTCCGCCATCTGCTGGAACTGCTCCATATCCTTAAAGAGGAAAGGAGCACCGGTCAGGCTGATCTCGGTGGCGCCGTAGTTGGACAGCGAAGAAGCGTTGCCGCGGAAGATGTCCAGCGTGCCCATCTGGATGCCCTGCATGGACTCGGCCTCGTTGCCCAGCGTACCATTGAGGTACAGCTCAACAACGATCTGTCCGCCGGAAAGTTCTTCCAGCTTCTCGGCAAAGGTGTGCGCACCGACCGTGCCGCCGTAATCTTCGCCGTTGACTTCGTTCCAGGTCAGGACGATCTGATCCCCGCTGGCGGCTGCTTCGGAAGAAGGCTCAGCCGTTTCGGTGGACGTAGCCCCGGCCGAGGTAGAAGTGGCGCTTCCGCCGCAGCCCGCCAAAGCAACCGTCATGCAGGTCGCCATTGCCGCCGCCAAAATTCTCTTTTTCTTCATTGTGTTTGCCTCCCTTTAAATTGAATATCCGCAATTCAGAAAACCGTTTTCGTTGGTGCTACAAAAAGGAGCATGCGCTACCAAAACGTTTTTCTTTTGTTGAGTCAATCATAGCACCGTTCCTTTCTTTTGTCAAATATGTTTATTGTTTTTCCTCTGTTTAGTTTTAAATTTAGTCATTTTTCCACAAATCAGCATGGCGGCTTTTATTAACCTTGCCAATTCAAAAGCCAAACACCAAAAGAATATTGACACTTCCTTGTCGAATTGCTAAAATTAAGAAAAACGTTTTTTATTCCTTTGTTCGTCAAAAATTTAAAAAATGTCATAAAAGCATCACATAAAGGAAGGGATTCACCTTATGATCGTCACAAAATTTGAAAGCTGGTGGGTCGAACGCGGCAAATGCCTGTTCGACGAACGCCGTCAAGGCGGTGCCAAGATGGGCTGGGATGTGCTGGTCATCAAGTTGACGACCGACACCGGCATCGAAGGCGTGGCAACCTGCATGGCTGCACGCAGCGGTGCTGTCAGCGAATCGTATCTGCAAGAGACCATCGCCCCCGTCGTTCTTGGCCGGGACCCCCACGACCGCGAAGCCATTTTCCAAGCGCTGTGGGTCATCGACCGGCACGAAGCATTCTTCCCGGTATTCCTGCCCGGCCCGGTAGATGTTGCCCTGTGGGATATTTGCGCCAAAGAAGCCGGGTTGCCTCTTTATAAGTATATTGGCGCCTACCGTGACAGTCTGCCCGTCTATGCCAGCAGCAACTTCCTTCCCACGGTGGAAGATTATGTAAAAGAAGCCCTTTACTACAAGAGCAAGGGCATCAAAGGCTACAAAGCTCATCCGGCAGGCCCTGTCGAATTCGACATGAAGGTTCACGCCGCCGTGCGGGAGGCCGTGGGCGACGATTACGTGTTGATGACCGATCCCGTAGGCGACTACACCTTGGACGAGGCCATCCGTGTAGGACGTCAGCTTGAAAAGCTGAACTACAAATGGTTCGAAGAGCCCTTCCGGGATTTCGAGCTGTATAAGTACACCGAGCTTTGCCGTGTGCTGGATATTCCCATCGCCGCCACCGAAACCACCCGCGGCTGCCATTGGGGTGTCGCGCAGGTCATCGCCCAGCGGGCTGCCGACATCGTCCGTGCCGACGTAAGCTGGAAGGACGGCGTGACCGGCACACTAAAAATCGCGCACATGGCGGAAGGCTTTGGTTTGAACTGCGAAATCCATACGACTACCATGAATTATATGGATATCGTCAACCTTCACGTCAGTTGCGCGATCAAGAACTGCGAATATTTCGAATATTTTGTGCCGGAGGACAACTATCGCCTTCCCATGAAAGGCGACTTGCCCATCGACGAAAACGGCATCATCCACGTACCCAATGCGTCAGGAATCGGCGTAGAACTGGATTGGCCTCTGATCGAGTCGGCCTGCCACAACTACATCTGTCAGGAATACGGGAAATAACCCCCGTCACTGCAACAGATACCGGTAGTGTTCGTTTTCATACATCATCAAGTTGCTTTTCAGCACTACCTCGCTGCCCACATAGATGCGGTCTTCCTCCGGGATTTTACCGGAAGAAAGATATTCTACCAGATAGCGGATGCCCACATACCCTTGGGCATAGGGATTTTTCTGGATGGCAATGTTGATGACGCCGCGTCGAATCCGATCTGCTGTGGTTTCCGGTAGGTCGGAACCGACAGCATAAATGCGGGATGCCTTACGGCTTTCCTCCAAAGCCTGTCCCAACATGACCGTACCTTGCGAGTAAACACAACAAGCGGCTGCAATATCCGGGCGGGACAATTTTTCAAAGATTTTTTCGTAGTTTTTCTGGCTGATCAGCCAGGAGTTGTCCCGGTAGACAAGGTTTTCGCAGCCGTTTTCTCGCATGTAATCCTCAAACCCCCGCACGACCAAGGTGTGTGCCGCCCATTTGGGGTTGCCGGCGCAAAGCAGAATGCTGCCGAAAGGCGGAATGTGGTCGGTAATAAGCTGTGCCATGGTACGGCCTATTACATCATATTCCGGCTGGATGCAGCACAAGCAATGGCAGCGCATCAGATCGGAGCCGATACTGACCACGGGAATGTCCTTGGCCATCACCGCACGCCACCCGGCTTCGGTTTCGGCTTCGTCTATATGACCTACCGTTAAAATCCCATGCAGTTCGCCGGTTTCCGCCAAAGCTGCCATCTGCTGAAATCGCTCTATCTTATTGTGATCCGAGAAGGGCAATTCCACCGGGTCCAGTTTAACGTTGGCTTTAGCAATGTAATCCCGAACGCCAAACCACATGGTCTGGTAATAGTACTGCCCTTCCCCTTCATCACTGGGCAGCAAGATGGCAATGCGCTGGGTACGGCGCTTGAGGTTGGAGGCCAACGGATTGGGCTGATACCCCATTTCCTGCGCCACACGGCGAATCCTGCTGCGGGTCTCCTCGCTAACGCCGGACTGTCCATTCAATGCGAAATGAACGGAACTGATCGAGACACCTGCTTTGGCCGCCACGTCGCGGATGGTAACTTTTTTGTCCACTGTTTTTCCCTCATCGCATAAATTTTGGTGCAGGTCCACTATCCTGCTCTTACTAAAAAGTATTATACAACAAAAACCTTTTTCTGAAAACAAACTTTTATTGGGAGGTATATCATATGGCATCATTAAGCGGCAAGGTCGGTATTGTCACAGGCGGCAGCAGCGGCATTGGTTTCCAGATCGCCAATGTTCTGGCCGAAAACGGCGCCACGGTCTATAACATCAGCCGTACCGGCGCCCCGAAGGAAGGCGTTGGAGAAAGCGCGCCGGGCGTGCGCCATGTGAAAGGCGACATCGGGGATGACGCCGCCATGCAGACGCTGATCGCGCAGATCGCTGCCGACAACGGCGGTTGCATCGACTTCCTTGTGAATAACGCCGGCGCCTCCTACAAGTGCCGCGCCGAGGACTTCCCCATGGATCAATTCGATCATATCATGGATGTGAATGTCAAATATGTATTCCGCATGAGCCAGCTCTGCTATCCCTACCTGAAGAAGTCGGCCGACCGCGGACGCATCATCAACATCACCAGCATGAGTGCGCATCTGGGCTTTTCTCTGGTCATCCCCTACTGCACCAGCAAGGGCGCCGTACTGGCTTTGACCCGTGGTTTGGCGGTGGAATGGGCACAGGACAATATCTGTGTTAACAGCATCGCACCCGGCTGGTTCCGCAGCAAGATGACCGAAGCCATTGTGGACCCGGAACGCGAGCAAAAAATCTTGAACCGCATGCCGCTGCACGCTTATGGCGACACCCGTGATCTGGGCGCCATGGCCTGCTTCCTTTGTGGTCCCGGAGCTGCCTACATCACCGGTCAGGATTTTGCCGTAGATGGCGGCGCTTTGGCGTACGGCTATTAAGCTTCTCTTTTTCTTTTGCATCACCTTCTGCCCTATCGCAGCATAGCCTGTGGGCAGGAGGTGTTTTTTGTATGCCCAATGGAACCTTACTTGTATACGCTTCAGTCGCCGGACAGGCGGCGCCTCTGCCCGGCGTGCAGTTGGCGGTACTGGACGAATCGGGCGCAGTGGTAGCGCGCCTTGCCACCGATGCATCCGGTGCCAGCGAAGCGCTTTTTCTTCCCGCCCCGGACGCTTCTTACAGTCTGGATGAGAACAACCAAACCGTGCGGCCCTATTCCGTCTACCGCCTGACGGCACAAGCAGATGGTTGGCAAACACAAATCTTGGACGGTGTGCAGATTTTTGACGGCCAGCAAACGGTGGCCCGCCTGAACTTTTTGCCTGCCGCCACCGCCGACAATCCTTCCTTGGCGGACATCCGCAGCGAAGAACAAAACGGCGAGGTTATCACCATTCCTCCCCACGCTCTTTTTGCTGGAGGCGGCGGCAGCGGCCCCACTCCAGAAGAAAATCCCAATGCCCGTGTGCTGACCGAGGTGGTGATCCCGAAGAAAATCACCGTGCATCTGGGCAAACCTTCCGCCAATGTCAGCAATGTAACCGTAGGCTTTCAGGAATATATCGCCAACGTAGCCTCCAGCGAAGTCTACCCCACTTGGCCGGAAGAGGCCCTCCGCGCAAACATTTTGGCGCAAATCAGTCTGGCCCTCAACCGCATCTGGACCGAATGGTATCCCAGCCGCGGGTACTCCTTTAACATCACCGGTTCGCCGGGCTATGACCAAGCCTACGTGGAAGGCCGCACGGTTTTTGCTGTAATGGAACGCCTTACCGCAGAGCTGTTTAACACCTACGTTCGCCGTTCCGGCGACCAAGAGCCCTACTTCACCGAATATTGCGACGGCAAAACGGTAACCTGTCCCGGCATGAAGCAGTGGGGCACCGTAGATCGTGCCAACGAGGGAAAAAACGCTTTGCAGATCCTGCGCTACTATTACGGCGACCGGGTTCAACTAGTAACCACCAACAATATTGCTTCCATCCCTTCCAGCTGGCCGGGCGTCACCCTAAAGCGAGGATCTACCGGCACCAGTGTCAGCATCTTACAGCGGCAGCTTTCCCGCATTGCCAAGGACTACCCCTCTTTCGGCAAGCCCGAAGTCACCGGTACGTTTGACGCCGCCACCGAACAGTGCGTAAAAAATTTCCAGAAGCAATTCAGCTTGACGGCCGACGGTCTGGTGGGCAAGGCTACGTGGTATAAAGTCAGCTACATCTACGTCAGTGTTAAGGATCTGGCCGAACTGACCAGCGAAGGCGAGACCGCCACTGGTACCGAGAGCACCGGCGGTTGGCCCGGCACGGTGCTGCGCCGCGGTTCTACCGGCAGCGACGTGGAACAGGTGCAGTTCTGGCTTTCGGAATTGGCGCAGTTCAACAGCGCTTTGCCCAACCTGACAGTAGATGGGAACTTTGGCGCCGCCACCGAGCGGGCCGTGAAAATTTTCCAACAGGAACAGGGATTGACCGCAGACGGTGTGGTCGGGCAGGCCACGTGGGATGCCCTGTATGCCGCCTGGTTGGATATGCAGAGCGATCTGGGCGGCACGGCTTGGCCCGGCACGGTGCTGCGCCGGGGGGATACCGGTATGGAAGTGCGTCTTGTGCAGTTCTGGCTGCGGTTGGCAGCCGACAACTATACAGCGCTTTCGGCTGTCAGTGTAGACGGCAGCTTCGGCCCTGCCACCGAGAAAGCCGTCACTGCTTTTCAGAACCTATTCGGCCTAACGGCAGACGGTTTGGTAGGCCGCGCCACTTGGAATAAATTAAACGAAGTAGCACTGGCGGTAGCCAATGAAATTGTAGACCCGAACATTGCGCCCGGCCAATTTACCAGCACCGTGCGGGAGGGCAGCCGCGGCACTGCAGTACGGGCGGTGCAGTACTATATCCGCCGGCTTTCTGCCTATTACAGCGATATTCCTTCGGTCACCGTGGATGGCGTCTTTGGTGCTGCCACTACCCGCGCCGTCAAAGCATGGCAAGCGCGGGCAGGGTTGACGGTAGACGGCGTAGTGGGGCAACTGACCTGGAACAGTCTGTACAACGCCGCCCAGCAACTGCAAACCAGCGGCCCCGTCGTGCGAACCGCTTCCCTGCCTGCACCGTCCACCACTTTAGAGGTAGGCGACAGTGGTACCAGTGTCGCTCGTCTGAGCCGTCTGCTCTTATTCTTGAGCCGATGGATCCCGGAAATCAACTTTTTAGGCAGCGACATTCCCACTTCGGAGTTCACATCCAATCTGGAAATCGCCGTGCGCAGTGCCCAACGCTATTTTGGACTCCCCGAGACCGGCGCCGTCACCGCTGCCAACTGGTCGGTGTTTAAGCAGGCTGCACAAGCACTGGCAGAGGTCAACCCGGCAGCCGCTGCCCCAGAACCCGCCGGGATTTGGCCGGCTTCCGGCCTAGCTTTGGGCAGTTCCGGTCCGGCGGTATTGCAGGTGCAGCACTGGTTGAATCTAATCGCCACGGTAGATCAGGGATACAACTTTGTTCCGGAAACCGGTGAACTGGACGCCGCCACACAAGACGCCTTAGAGAGTTACCAACTGACCGCCGGTCTGCCCACACTGGGTGTGGTAGACGCCGATACTTGGGAGAGCTTACAACAGGCAGCGCAGGCACTGTGCAGTACCTGTCGGGGCATGCAGGAGGGTTGAGACAATGGCAAAAGTATTTGTATACGATTCCTACACCAACAAGTTTTACACCTATACCCTCGGCGAAAACGATCCTATGCCTTACAGCTCCGGCACCACGCTGCGGGTACGGGAATTCCGTGGTTCCAGCAAAGCCAACGTGTTATGGACGACGGTGGCGGCCATGGAAGCGTGGAACCTGACCCGCCGCAACTATGGCAGCGGCATCCCGGTGGGGTATGCTTTCAAACGCATTTGGGAGGGTAGTCACGGCACCACCAGCCAGCATTACGCCGGTGTCGCCTTTGACGTGGGGCAAAGTTTGAGCAGTACGGCACGGCGCAAGATCTACAACACCGCTGTGGCCACCGGCGCCTGGGGGTATGTGGAGCCGCTTTCCATGACGCCCACTTGGGTACACTTCGACCGGCGCTACGGTACCCCCGCCTGCCCCAATACCACGGCAGGCTACCCCACGGTACGCCGCGGCAGCCGCAACACCTATGTGCTGATCTTACAAGATGCACTTAACGCACTGGGCTATCCCAGCGGCTCACTGGATGGCATCTTTGGTTCCGCCACCGAAAGCGCGCTGAAAGCGATCCAGAAGGATTTTTCACTAACTGCAGACGGCATATGCGGCTGCAACAGTTGGAAAAAGATTGCTTCTGCTGCGGTGGGGATTGGCCGCACTCCGACAGTCGTTGATAAATAAAAGCACAACTGGTATAATGAAAAAAACGTATAGACAAAGGATGTGATCCACTGTGGATATGATGGAATTTTTGCGGACCTTGCGCACCTATCGCCGCTTCGAGCAGCGTCCCGTCGCGCAGGAAATTTTGACCGAAGCGGTAGAGGCGGCCCGCATTGCCAGCTGCGGCAACAATCGCCAGACCCTGAAGTATATGATTGTGCAAAGCCCTGAGGCTGTAACGGCGGTGCAGCCGTTGGTACACTGGGCGGCCAGCTTGCCCCCTGAGCAGGGTACGCCCAAACCTGACGAGCAGCCGGTAGCTTTCGTTGCAGTACTGCAGGATGAGCGCATTCCCGGCTGCAGCGATACTGATGTCGGGCTTGCCATGGGCAATATGACTGCCGCCGCTTGGGCCCATGGAGTGGGAAGCTGCATGATGGGTTCCATCGACCGCCCGGCGCTGAGCAAGCTGCTGGCGCTGCCTGAGGGCGTAAAGCTGCGGTATATGGTAGCATTTGGCTATCCCAGCCACCAGAGCCATCTGGTCACCGCCCAGAACGGCGATACCAAATACTATCTGGATGATGCCCGGGACTACTGTGTTCCCAAGCGCCCGCTGGAGGAAGTCCTTCTGAAAACGCTGTAACCGAGTAAAAAACGTCCCCGACCATTTTGGTCGGGGACGTTTGTATTTGTTTGAAACGGGAAATCAACCCACTACGGCAAAGCTCTGCGGTCCCAGCACCAACATGCCATCCCGTACCTGCGCAGTACCAATGACAAAGAGGGGCCGTGCATCCGCCGACAATTTCAGCGGCAGGTCCGCCGCGGCACCCGCCGGGTTGACTGCACAAATCAACGAACCGCGGCGCCATGCAAAGGGCCGGTAATCTCCCTTCGCCTTCGGGGCGAACAACACCTTGAAGGGAGCGTCGGAATCCAAATCACGGTGGGCATGGCGGAAAGTCAGCAGTGCCTGTACCGTATGCCACAAGCTATTCGGGTCCGCCTGCTGGGCTTCCACCGTGGGCGCATCCGGCGACGGGTCCACCGGCAGATACAACGCTTCCGGTTCCGCCTCGGAAAAGCCCAGATTCTTCCCCTGCGTCCACTGCATGGGGGTGCGGGAACCGGTGCGGAAGTAACCGCCCTCCTTGGTGGGCAGCTTCTGGTACCGCATGCCAATCTCGTCCCCATAATACAAAAACGGGGCGCCGGGCATAGTAAACAGCATAGCGTAAGCGATACGCAGCTCTTCGGTGGTCAATCCTGCCGAGGGACGGATGGTATCATGGTTGCAGGTAATCAGGCAATATAGACCATCCTTATGGGTCGCCTTATAACTGGGCAGCCAGTCGTCCAAGAACTTATCGATACCGGTGCCGGAATCCTTACAAAAGTAGGCCTTGCCAATGTTGTGCGGGTCAGAGTCCATGGTGCCGTCGTAGGCGCGCATCAGCCAATCGTATCCATTACCGGTCTGGCTGAGCATGAAATCCATGTCAAAACCATTCTTCAGCGCCATCCGCGGACCATTCCATTCGCTGATCAGCACTGCCTGCGGATATTCTTTCTGCAGCATCGCCGCAATGTCCCGCCAGATTGCACAGGTATATTTTTTGTGGTGCGTGTCGTTCTTTACCAAACTGGATGCCATATCCACTCGGAACCCATCGCAGCCCATTGCCAGCCAGAACCGCATCACGTCCTTGATGGCCTCCACCGTCGCTTTGCAGTCCGGTGCATCGGTAGGCTGCTGCCAAGGTTCATGGATCTTGCCGTACCCATAGTTCAGCGCCGGCTGGCATTTAAAGAAATTCAGAATATAGGTTCCGTTGCGCTCCGTTTCGCCGCCAATAAAGGGCATCCCGTCACCGCTGGCAAAGCAGTGGTCGGTCCAAACATAACGTCCCCAATACTCATTCTTCTCCGCCTTACAACTGGCCTGAAACCAAGGGTGTTCCTCACTGGTATGGCCCGGCACCAGATCCAACAGCACATGGATTCCCTTCTCGTGGGCCGCACGGAACAACTGGGCTGCATCCTCATTGGTGCCATAGCGAGGGGCGATCTTTTTATAATCCCGCACGTCGTAGCCCGCATCTTTGAATGGCGAATCAAAACAGGGATTGATCCACAGGGCATTGCACCCCAACGTTTTGATGTAATCCAACTTGGAAACAATGCCCGGCAGATCGCCAATGCCGTCGCCGTTGCTGTCCCGGAAGCTCTGCGGATAGATTTCATAAAAAACCGCATCTTTGAGCCATTGTTTCATGATATCCCTCCCAATTTTCATAGGCACGGTACGATACCGCCCGTTTTTCTTTATACTATCCACTGACCCCCTTGTTGTCAATGCCGCAGCTTACACAAAACAGTCCATATATTTTCTACTTTTTTCACAAATATTTGTCATTCCGACAAAATATTAACAAATTGTTGACATGCGCACATCAGCGCGCTAAAGTAATGAAGCAAGCGATTGTAAATCTGTTGTAAGAAAGAGGGAGTAAGAATCATGAATACGCTTGTGATCGTCTTGATCGCAGCGGTCTGTCTGGTATGTGCGTACGCCGGATATGGTCGCTGGATCGCCAAATCGTGGGGCATTGACCCCAACGCCAAAACTCCTGCTGTGCGGCTGGAAGATGGCAAAGACTACGTACCCACCAACGGCTGGACCGTGTTCAGCCATCAGTTCTCGTCCATCGCGGGTGCAGGCCCCGTCACCGGTGCCATTCAGGCTGCGGCGTTCGGTTGGCTGCCGGTGTTGCTCTGGGTGCTGCTGGGCGGCATCTTTTTCGGTGCGGTGACTGACTTCGGCGCGCTGTATGCCAGCGTCAAGAACGACGGCAAATCCATGGGCATGCTGATCGAGAAATACATCGGCAAATTGGGCCGCCGCTTGTTCTTGCTGTTCTGCTGGCTGTTCACCCTGCTGGTCATCGCAGCCTTTGCCGACATGGTAGCCGACACCTTTAATGCCTACACCACCACCGACGGGGTCACCTCGCTGGCTGCGGCGGCCACTACCAACGGCGCCGCCGGCATGGTTTCCATCATGTTTATGGTCTTTGCCGTGGTGTTCGGCCTGATCCAGAAAAAGTTCAACTTTGACGGTTGGAAGGAAGCGGTACTGGGCATTGTCTTTATCGTGCTCTCCTTCCTCATTGGCTCGAACTTCCCGATCATCCTCGCCAAAGAAGGCTGGATCTATATTACCTTTATTTATATCTTCTTCGCGGCAGTCCTGCCCATGTGGCTGCTCAAACAGCCCCGGGACTACATGACTACCTTTATGTTCATTGCTATGATTGCCGGCGCGGCCATCGGTCTGCTGGTGGCTCACCCCACCATGAATCTCCACGCGTTTACCGCTTGGAACGTGGTCAAGGGGGAAAACGGCAGCCTGATCAGCGGCAGTCTTTTCCCCATCCTCTTCGTTACGGTGGCCTGCGGTGCCGTGTCCGGTTTCCATAGTTTGGTATCCTCCGGCACGTCCTCCAAAACGGTGGAGAACGAAAAAGACATGCTCAAGGTGGGGTACGGCGCCATGGTGCTGGAAAGCCTGTTGGCTGTACTGGCTCTGTGTGTGGCCGGTGCTTCCGCTGCGGCGGACGGCACCCCTGCCGCCGGCACCCCCTTCCAAGTGTTCAGCAACGGTGTAGCCGGTTTCTTTGAAATGTTCGGCGTGCCCGTCTATGCTGCCACCGTCTTTATGACGATGTGTGTTTCGGCGCTGGCACTGACCAGTCTGGACGCCGTGGCCCGTATCGGCCGTATGAGTTTTCAGGAACTGTTCAGCGTGGACGATATGGAACACGCCGAAGGTTGGCGGAAGCTGTTCTGCAACACCTACTTCTCCACCATCATCACGCTGCTCTTCGGTTACATTCTGGCCAAGATCGGATACAGCAACATCTGGCCGCTCTTCGGCTCTGCGAACCAGTTGCTCAGCGCGCTGGTGCTGGTGACGCTCTGCGTTTTCCTGAAAGTAACCGGCCGCAGCAACAAGATGCTCTTCCCGCCGCTGGTCATCATGCTCTGTGTGACCTTCACCGCGCTGGTCCAGATTCTGGCCGGCTGCGTTCAGGCATACACCGCAGGCAGTGCCACCTTCTTGATGCAGGGTCTGCAGTTGATTTTAGCTATTCTGCTCATCGCCTTGGGTGTTATCATTGTTGTGAATTCGCTGCGCGTCTATGCCGCCAGTGAAAAAGACAGCGAAAAGACCGCTGCCCACTAAAAGCGTTCTACGATAAAGACGCTTTTGGCCCCACCCGAACCGATACCATACAAACTTTCTATCGCTGCAACGGCATGACGACGCAACGTGCCATCTGACAGCGCAAGCCCCGGTATTCCGCAAGAATATCGGGGCTTTTGTATTATCGGCGCTGGCCCCAGCCCCGCAGCCTTGTCCGCCGGGTCCCCAACACGCCATCGGGCCTTACCCCGATGCTTACCGCAACAAGGCGGTCATAGCTTCCTGTGTTTGAACCGCCTTGACGACCGGGCGAACTTTGTTGTGCAGTGCCTGAGCAAATAGGCCCCCGCGCATAACCGGCTCACTTTTTTATTGCAGCAGTGTACACAAGAATTGGGCTCCGTCCTCGGTCAGCGTCACTTCCCTACCGGCGGTCTGCACAGCCACCGAACGGTATTCCACCGTCAAACCGGGCTGCTTACTCACGTAGCGAAGGGTCGCCTCCAGCCCGGCCAAATCGGTGGCCAGCAAATCTGTTAAAGTGCGTGCGCTGTATGTTCGCCACCCTTCAGGCAAAGATTCCAACAGCCCAGCATTTTGCCGTGCAAAGGCTTCCCACACAGCCGCCCTTACATCCGCTTTCTTTTCCGGTGCTTCCAAACAGGACTGAAGTTGATCGATCAGTTCCGCGGCTTCCTGTGCGCTGGCCTCGGCCACCGAATCCTCCCCATACCCAATGCTTTCCCGCTGGGCCTTGGTGAGCAGCGCTGCTGTATCCAATCGTGCCACGGCTTCCTCGCCTGCGCAGGACGCCCAACAATCCGGCGTGGCTGCCAGATAGTAAAGGGTAGGCATGGCCGTTTCACCGGTAGCCACCGTCTGTGTCAGCAGTTGGGCGGCTCGCCCCGGCCCCGCTGTAAGTGTACAGTCTGCCAAGGTGGTGGTTCCAGCCGGAGCCTGTACCTGCAATGTGCCCGGCAGCGCGCAGAGGGTGACCCTTTGTGCAGGACCATCTACCCGCGCCAATACAAAACCGGGTTCTTCCTGCTGGACCACCAATAGCACCCGCCACGTATCCTGCGCCCCTTGTTCGATGGGCAGTCCGCCGCGCTCCGCTGCCGCCTGCCGCAGTTCCTCCTGCTGCTGGCGCTGGTTCACGAAAAAGAAAGTCACCCCGATCATAGGCAGCAGCAACAGCAGGGTCAACCCTAAACTATACCAAAAAACAGCGCCGCGTGAACGCATAAACAACACCTCTTTGTGTCAAAATCTATGGTATAGTGTGGGCCATATAGCCCGCCTGTATACCACAAGGAGGTTGTAGTTATGTTGCATGAACCGTTTGGGCCCCGAGGCGCTGAGGATGAGCGCGATACCTTCTGGACTGATCTGGGCGAAGTGACGGATGCTGCCTACCGGGAAGAACCCGAGACCGGCACCGCCTCTCGCCGCACAGTGGCTATGAACCACGCCAAACATGGTCCCCGTAATCAGCCGGATTCCCTGCAGGCCGTGCCGCCGATGCCGCCCGAAGAGGAACTTTCCAGTCATCAGGACCCGCTGGGTAGCTGGACCGGTGTCCCCAGTGAAAACCAGTACGAGACCCCCACACAGGACGCTGACGATCTGTAACCAAAAAGGTCCCCTGCCCTAAGGCAGAGGACCTTTTGATTTTATCAGGCTTCTTTGCGATAGACAAGGTATCGAAAACCGATCTCCGTCGTCAAAGTATCGCAGGCCGCCAAACGGGCAGCGCCGTCCGCAGGTGTATTCCAGTAGTAGGGCGTCATGGCAAAGAGCTGCTGAACACTCTCTCCCTGTAAAGTTAGGGTCGCCGTCGCCTGCCGTTCTTCCGCAAAAGCAAAGCCGTCGTAGGCTGTCTGCTTGACCTCATTTTCATAAGGCGTGGTATAGAGCACTTCCTTAAGACCGTACAGATGCCGCGCAGTGGGAACCGCGTAGATCAGATGTCCGCCGGGACGCAGCATGCGGTGAAATTCCGCCCCCGCAAAAGGGGAAAAAATGTTGAGCAGAAGGTCCGCCCAGCCGTCCCGTACCGGTGCGCTGAAGCTGCCTCCTACGCAGAAGGCCGCTTCAGGGACTCGTTTTGCGGCCAACCGCACGGCTTCTTTGGAAAGATCGAATCCCACCAACTGCATCTCCCCCAACGCATCACAGAGATACCGGTCATAGCTGCCTTCCCCGCACCCCGCATCCACGATGTGGGTATGCGGCAGTTCCGCAGCCAGTGCCGCCAGCGCCTGCATCAACGGCGCATAGTGTCCCGCGGCCAGAAAGGCGCGGCGGGCACGGACCATCTCTTTGCCGTCGCCGGGGTCTACCGCATGCTTTTTCTGAATCGCCAACAAATTGGCGTAGCCTTCTTTGGCCAAATCAAAGCTGTGCGCCTTGGGACACCGCAGCGTGCGCCCCACCAACAGCAACGGTCCGCCACACACAGGACAACGCAGCGCCGCTGCCAATGCCGGGGTCATTCCGTCACTCCGTCCGACAAGGCAGCCGTTCCGTCCTCCACCGGGGTTTCCTCCGGCAGCGGTACTGTCATGCCGCCATGGGCCGCCAAATATTCCTCAAAATTGGCAAATTTCTGCTTCGGCGGGCGGCGAGCAATCAATTCCAGCCCCGGCTCCTCCTCGGCTGTATGCCGCGGACGGGCAGGCTTCTGGGCCGGTTTGGCGTTGTGGGCTGCCTCCCGATTGGGAGCCTGTGCCCCGCCTCGATTGCGGCGGCTCGCCGGTTGTTGCGGTGCCGGCTCGCTTTGCGAACCGCGGTGACGGTTGCGACTATTGCTAGGCGATTCCTTTCCCTCTTTCCGCGGCGTTTGACCGCGGGAAGATTTAGCCGGGGTAGCCTGTTGGGTCGTCTTGGTGGTTTCCTGCTGGGTGGAAGCTGCCTGCGCCGCCCCCGAACCGGAACCCCGGCGACGACGGCGACGGCGCGGCGCGCCGGATGTATTCTGTGCAGTTTTTTCCATACTTCACCTGAATTCTTCAGCCGATGACTCGGCATTCATTATAATACCGTTTTTCCTCTGCGTGGCCCATGCTAAAGGTCTTGCGCGGCAGCACACCACCCAGCACCACACCGCGGAACAAATCTGCTTTCGCAAAATCCGGCAGCAAAATGGCTGTGGTGGGCGTTCCGGGGCGGGCAGCCAAGGACAACGCGGTGGAAGCGCCATGAATATAATCCACATGCGCTTGGGGATGCTGAGGCAGCCATTCCTCTAAGAAGGCTTCCACGCTGCCTACCGTCAGCGGCGCCGGCGGATTTTGCAGCGCCACTTCGATTTCTCCCTGCCGGTCGGCCAGCTTACAACGCTGGGCAGACGGCTCGGTACGGCGGCCCTGCGCCTGATCCCAACGGTCCAACGCCTCATACAACTCCTGCGCCGAAACGCCAAATACCACCCGGTGGATGGGTTCAATCTCAATGGCCGGGCTGTGGACGTTGCAGACTTCCGCCAAACACCAGCGCGCCGGATGATGCTGCCGTTCTTCCTCGGTGAGTGTGGGTTTCAGTTCTTCCCAATAGGCTTTGGCCGTAGCCAGACTGTGGTTGCCATCCCCTACCGCCAATACCATGGGTGTTTGCCCCGCAGCGGCAGGCCAACGGCGGTCAAAGGCAGCTTGGTCCGCCAAGGCTGCCAAGGCTGCGTCAATCTGGGCAATGTACACAGGATCTTCTACGGCCCAGCCGCGAAGATGACCGCCCCCCAGCATAAGTTCCCCATCATACAAAAGCGGCAGCTTCTCCTTTTGCAGACCGATGGGTTCAATAAGCGTCTTGCTTGAATCGTCTGCCAACATCATCACATGCGGTGTTTCCAACAACGCGCCACGCCGCACTTTCAAGCGCGGTGGGATGCGTTCCACCACCGTACTTTCGCTGGGGCGAATCGCCGGTTTGGTTCCGGAGGCATAGTCATAGGCCTCCAGATCCACTGCGCCTACCAAGCCCTGCCGGATGCTGCCATCCATCTGGGTGCGCTCCACATACACATAGCCGTGTACCTGCCGGGTCAAGACCTCGGCACGGTAGTTTTCCATTGTATGGCGGATGCTCTCCAGACGGTCTGCCTCCTGCGGAGTGCCCAGATACGCCTCGGGCAAAACGATATGCAGTGTGCTGGGCTTTCCCTGTGCGAGAGCCTCGGCACGCTGCCAGTATTCCGGCTGCGAGGTAAACTGGTCTACCGCAATGCAGGCCCACGGGTCCAGCGGCGTACCTGCCGCGGGGAGCAGAATATCGGCAGCGACAAAACATGGCAGAGCCATAGCAAAAGCCTCCTACAGAACGACGGCATGTCCCACCAGCCCGTAGATGGCCAGCGACAAGATGCCGATGTAAATCAAAGAACTGGGCAAGCCCTGAAAGATTGCCGGTACGTCTTTACTGCGCAGACGGCGACGGCCTTCCCGCACGACAAAGATAATGAATACATAGCCCAAGGCACTGCCAATTCCAAAGGCAATGCTTTGCAGCATCGTATAATTCTGGTTGGCACAAATCAGCAGTGTGCCCAGCACCGCCGTGCTGAACCCTGTCAGGGTAAGCTGGCTGTGACAAGCCTGCCGGTGACGGCGGGGCAACAAAAAGAGCAACAGCCATGTGACAATCATCGCTGCACTGCCGCAGCTGAGATACACCAGCGGCCGCAGGGCCGAAATCGGCAGCCATGCCGGCAGATAGTTCCGCAGCCACGGGAACAGCAGATTGTGCGCGGCCCACCCCAGCGGGGCAGACAGCCCCATGACCAAAATCAGCGGCAGTCCGAAATCCCAAACCGGGGCCTTATGGTCGGGGACCAGTTTCAGTAAGCGGGTAACGCCCAGTGCCCGGGCTAAAATAATGTTTTCCGCAAAAATGGCCAGCCCCATATAGCTGATGAATTGCAGCGCGCCGCGCAGCACGGGATACCACTCAATGTTTGCGATCGGCATACAGACGGCGCACCTCCTCCTGCTTATAGTCGGTGTAGGCATTGGCGACCGCACACCACACTGCAGCGATCACACCTAACAGAACAAATCCGCCTGCCGGCTGGGAGGCCAAAGGCAACGGAGCCGTGCTCAGAACCGCATGGCCGAACAGCGCACCCGATCCCAACAGCTCTCGCAGACAACCCACGATCAGCAGCGCTACGCACATGCCAATACCGTTGTTGAAGCCATGGCGGAGTGCATCCCGAACCGGTTCCAGTTCGGTAAATTCCATTCGTTTGACAATTGCGGGCTCTGCCACCAGAATCGGCAGATAGATGCCCAATATGGACAGGTCGTTGCCGAATAGATTGTACAGCAACGTATACACAGGGATGTACAAAACCGCTGCGGTATAGCAATAAATCGCCGGCCGAAAGCGGTTGCCGGTGAGATGGCAGATCGCCACGGCGAAAACGCGGGTAAAGGTAATCAGCAGCAGACAGGCCAAACAGAGCATCAACGCCCGTTCGCCGTCCAACGCAGCCCCTACCACAGGCGCCAAGCCCAGACCACGTACCATCACCGGGTTGGAAAGCCAAATATGATCGCTGCGGATTTTTTCTTTGAGGCGTGCCTCTGCCTCGGCACGGTTGTGCAGCAGCCCTGCCTGCCGTTTGGACACAGCCGCCGGGGCAGGTTGCGAGGGTGTCTCGGACACGGCAGGTTGCTTCGCCGCTGGCTTGGGTGCTGCCGGGCGGGGCGGTTCCATCGTGCGGGTAGGTTCTTCCACCGACGCCGCAGGCTGGTTCAGGGTCACCGTCCGGGTCGGCTCCTCTGCCACCGGCTGAGAAGGCTGGGGCTGAGAAGGCTGGGGCTGAGAAGGCTGCGGCTGTGCCTCCGTTTTCGGCGGTTCGGCTTCCGGTTCCGTCGGACGCACGGAGGCGGCTGGACGGTTCAATACGCGGGGTGCCTTCGGCGTGGGAATCTTCCAAGCCTGACGTTCTGTCCGACGGGTGGCTTCCGCACGCCGTTCCGCCTGCTTCTGTTCCTGCTCTTGCTGCATCTGCTCCAACAGAGCTTTGCGTTCTTCCTCAGTATAACGAGGCCGACTGGTGGGAATGATCCGATGTGGTTCCCCTTCCGATGTGGTTTCCTGCGCAGGAGGGGGCGTTGTGCGGTTCTGCGCAGCCTGCATCTGGGCAATGGCCTGCTCAATCTCGGCGCTGGATGCCCCGCTCTCCGCCATAGTGCGGGCCTTTTCCAGCATTTCTTTGGTAATATGGGGAATGATCAGCGTTTCGGATTCCCCTTTACGCTGCTTGCGGCGGTTATTCCGGTTTTGTGAATTGGGCAAGGCGCCGTTCCTCCTTCCTCATAAAGCGGATACGCTCGGTGCGGTGGCTGACCAAATCCAGCCATTCGGGGATGGCGCTCACGATCAGCAGTGCGAAACAGACTGCACTTTCGTAGGGGCTGAACACGCGGAACGCATGGGTGGCAATACCCAGCGCTGCACCATACAAAATTCGGCTGCTGGTGCGGTTGGGCATAGTAACGGGTTCACAGATCAGGAACAGGCCGCCAAACAGCACCGTTCCCGAGAGAATGACGTATTTTTCCAGATAAATGCGCTGGCGGATAAATTCCCAGGGCCAGCTGAATACAGGCAGCTCATTGAGCTGGGGCAACAGCCACGGCAACCCAATGCAGAAAATCAGGAACGGAACCAACACGGTGGTCTTAACATGTCCCCTTACCAACAAAAACAGACCACAAGCTACAATAACCAGAATGGCACTGGTTCCAAGTCCGCCCGGCACGTTGCCGGTCAACAGATTCATCGTGCTGGCACTGGGCAGACCGCCATCCCGCAGGGTAGCGTTCATTCCTTCGTTCATCGTCACATCGGTTATGCTGCCGAACACCGGCAGCCAACTGCCGGGGGTAGGATAGCTGTATACGCTGCCGGGCCACGAGATTCCCGCCACCGCCATGCCTACCGCCGCCGGATGGAAGGGATAGTGTCCCTCACCGCCGAAGGCTTCCTTGACGAGTACGGCCGCAATGACCGCTGCTACCACCACCGCATAGGGCACGGTGGCCGGCATCATCAAAACGATCAGTGCCGCAAAGCACTCGCTGGACGGTTCATGGGGATGATACCCCGCCCCGTGCAGCGGTGCCAACGCGCAGTCACACAGATAGGCTGTAAGCAATCCGGCCAACAACAAAAGCACCGGACGCGGGCCATAGTAATACCATGCCATCCCGGCCAGCGGGACGGCACACCACAGCAGGTCACGATAGTAATCGTAGTTTTCGCTGTGCTCAATTTTCATATGGTTGGGCATGGGGTTTGGCTTCTCCTTTGGTTTGTTCAGGCTTGGCCGTGAAGCAGACGTACCATGGCGGTGGGGTCCGCTGCGCGGAACAACGAATTACCGGCCACCAACCAGTCGGCACCGGCCTGTACGCAAAGCGGACCGGTCTCGGCATTGATGCCGCCGTCTACCTCCAACAAGGTCGTGCAGCCCCGACGTTTGCGCTCTGCATCCAAGGCAGCCAACCGCTGCGGGGTAGCCGGCAGGAATTTTTGACCGCCAAAGCCCGGTTCCACGCTCATCACAAGGATGAGATCCACCACGTCTAGATAGGGGAACGCCGCTTCTACCGGGGTGCCGGGACGAATGCTCAATCCCACCTGACAGCCGGTGGCCCGAATCGCAGCGATAACCTCCTCCGCCGTATTGGGAACAGCCTCCAGATGGAAGGTGATCAGGTTGGCACCCGCCTTGGCAAAATCAGCGGCGTACCGTGCCGGGTCGCTGATCATCAGGTGAACATCATAATACACGTCGGGCAGGGCTGCATGCAGGCTGGTCAATACCGGCGCGCCGTAGCTGATGTTGGGTACGAAGTGCCCATCCATCACGTCGAAGTGCAGCAAGTCCACGCCTTCGTTCAACAGACGGGTGCAATCCTGCTGCAAATTGGCAAAATCTGCCGAGAGAATCGATGCGGCAATTTTGGTCATAATATTTCTCCCTTTATCTTTCCCACAAGTCACTGCACCTTGCATGCGGCGCAGCGATATACTAGATTATTATAGCCCATCAACGGGGAAAAAGCAAGGCGGCCTCCTTCTCCCCTACCGTCAAAAATACCGCAGTTCCGCCTTGCAGCGGCTCTGCGGTATTTTTTGTATGAAGCTCGTTCTTAGGCCAATTCGGCGCGTACTCGTTCCAACGCCACCTCAATGACACGATCCATGTCGTAGTATTTGTACTCACCCAGACGACCGCCAAACAACACACGGGGCTGTGCGTCCGCCAGTTCTTTGTACCGGGCATACAACGCCCCATTGGCCTCGTCGTTGACGGGATAATAGGGTTCATCGCCGGGTTTCCACTCCGCCGAATATTCTCGGCTGATTACCGTTTTGGTACCCGGTTCGGTGGAACCGAACACAAAGTGTTTGTGCTCGATAATGCGCGTGTAGGGCGTCTCGGCATCCGTATAGTTCACGACGGCATTGCCTTGATAGTTGGGCATATCCAACGTTTCGGTTTCAAACCGCACGCTGCGATACTGCAAAGCTCCCAGCTGATAGCCAAAATAGGCATCGATGGGCCCCGTGTACACCACCTTGCGGGCCAAGGCATCCAGCTCCGCCCGATCGGCCAGATAGTCGGTGTTGAGACGCACTTCGATGCCTTGCAGCAAGTTGGCAACCAGTGCAGTGTACCCCTCGTTGGGAATGCCCTGATACAGCGCATTGAAATAGTTGTTGTCAAAGGTAAAGCGCACCGGCAGCCGCTTGATGATGAAGGCAGGCAGCGCCGTACAAGGCCGACCCCACTGTTTTTCGGTATAGCCTTTGATGAGCTTTTCGTAGATATCCATGCCCACCAGATTGATGGCCTGTTCTTCCAAATTTTGGGGATTGGGCGTATAGTGGGCGGCGCGCTGCTCCTCGATTTTCGCCTGCGCCTGTGCCGGCGTGATGACCCCCCACATGGCATGGAAGGTGTTCATGTTGAAGGGCATGTTATACAGCTCACCCTTATAGTTAGCCACCGGAGAGTTGGTATATCGGTTGAACACCGCAAACCGGTTGACGTAATCCCACACTTCCTTATTGTTGGTATGGAAAATATGCGCGCCGTAGCGATGCACAGCAATTCCCTCGATGTTCTCGGTATAGATATTACCGGCGATATGGTCCCGCTTGTCGATGACAAGGCACCGCTTTCCCGCCTGCGTTGCTTCGTGGGCAAATACCGCGCCAAACAACCCGGCCCCCACAATCAGATAGTCATACATGACGGTTTCCTCCTAGAATACGATCTTCCTTCTTACTCTTCGTCCGTGCGCTGCCAATGCTGCACGGTTTGCAGTTGAAATTCAAAGTCCCGCGCGTCTTTGGCCAACTGGCTGGAGAGAATTACCCCCGAGATAAAGAGCAGCAAGGCCGCCACCAAAACAAAGCAGCAAACAATCAGCGTGGGGAAACGAGGTACCAGCCCGGTGTGGAAATACTCGTTGAGCACCGGCACCATAAAGGCAACACCCAACACGGCCAATACAGCGGCCAACACCCCAAAGAAGGCGAAGGGCCGGTAATTTTTGAAAAGGCGCAGAATCGTTCCCAACACCTTGAAGCCGTCGGAATAGGTATTGAGTTTACTTTCCGATCCTTCCGGGCGGTCCCGATATTCGATGACCACATTATCCACCTGCATATTGCGCTGCAAAGCATGGATGGTCATCTCGGTCTCGATTTCAAACCCTCGAGAGAGCACCGGATAAGTTTTGACAAACTGGTAGCTGAAGGCGCGGTACCCAGTCATGATGTCCTTGATTTTGCCGCCGAACAGATGGTTGGTGCAAAAGCGTACCAAGTCGTTGCCAAAGTTGTGAAACGGACGTTTATTCTGGGTGTAGTAGGTGCTGGAAAGCCGGTCCCCCACCACCATATCTGCCTGCCGCTGGGTTACCGCCGCCACCATTTCGGGGGCTGCCTCCGCCGGATAGGTGTCATCGCCATCTACCAGCACATAGGCTTCGGCTTCGATCTCTCGGAACATCCGCCGCATAACGTTGCCCTTGCCTTGCTGATACTCGTGCCGTACCACGGCGCCGGCTTTTGCCGCCAACTCTGCGGTACCGTCGGTGGAGTTGTTGTCATAGACATAAATTGTTGCCTCCGGCAGCACACGCCGGAAATCGGTCACTACCTTTTCTACCGTTTTTGCCTCATTATAACAGGGGATCAAAACAGCAATTTTATCCATAAACGGGTCCTCCCTTTTTCTTTACATCCAGAATTGAACCAAACGGTTGACCGTGTAGTACAGCGAGGGATTCAATCCCCGCAGCCACGGTTCCATCGCAAACAAGGTACTGAACCGGTAGAAAACGCTCCAAGCCGCTGCAGCCACCATGGCCATCCGCAAAACGGGCAGCAGAGAAACCGCCAGCGTCTCCCCCTGTTCGGCACGGCGAGCCAGTGCCGTATCGGCCAACAGCCAACACAGCGCCGCTCCCAGCAGCAAAACGGGGCTATAATCCATTAGGTATCGGTACAAAACCCCGGCCATCTGGCAATCTACTACCGTGATAAGCAGCATAGCCGCCACAGAGCCATAAACCACTGCCGCCGCGCCCCGGCGACGATGCAAGCTGCGCCGCGCCAAAGGAACTACCGGCAGCAAAAGCGCCCATGTAAAAGGCGTAGAAGCCAACATTCCCCCGGCAAATCGTTCACTGATGGTATGAATCAGTGCGTTGGTCTGTACCTCCGTTTCCGATAGATACGGGAAGATACCACTCAACCGCGGCGGATCCAACAAGCTGGTAAAAATCGCCGGACCAATGCGCACCACATTGAAGCCGCGTTTGGTCATATCGTTGCCGGTGATATTATAGTTGGCACCGAAATCAAAGGGCGAGCCAAAGCGGGCATAGTTGTACCACATCAGCCCCGCGGCTACCAACACAACCGGCAGCAAAAAGGCCACAGCCTCCCGCACACCGGCCCGGCTGAAAAGCCGACGCTGGGTTCCATATCGATGCCAGAAAATCGGCAAAGCCAGCAGTGCAAACAGTTCCATCTGCGGGCGGCATCCCGCAACCAACGCCACACACAAGCTTCCCAGCGTCAGCCGCAATGTCAGCACACCGCCGTGCTCCACGGGTGTAGCGGCAGCCGCCAGCCACAGCCACAGACCCAGCATTAGCAAAGCCGCCCCACAGACAATGGCATATTCATAGATAAAAGGACGTTCCAGCAGCACATAGAGCTGACTACCCAAAACCAGCGCGGCGGTACACAGCAGATACGCAGCCGTAGGCGTCGCGGGGAACCACCGGCGGATGACCTGTCCCATAATGCCGAAGCAGCTAAGCAGGAACACCAGCCCCAAAATGACCATACAAGGGGCACACGCCAAGTTCTGAATGCCGGTAATGGCTTCAAAGGGCAGTTGGAACAACAGACACGGTACGATGCCAAAATAAACATAATACCGTCCCTGATAGTAGACATGATCCCATAGCACGCCCTGCAGCCCCATCGCGTCCCGAGCCGTGGCGTCATAAGGATTGTCCATGGCGATCAATTCCGCGGGCGGATCCGCTTCCAAATCCAGTCGCCCGTTCAGCAAACTGTGCGCCAGCGCACCATACTGTTGATAGGAAAAGGTGATAGCACTCTCCCCATCCCAGCTGGCAGTATTATAGAAGGATGTGGCCAGCCCAGAATTGGTCGGTTCCCAAAAAGGCACGGTGACCACAAAGGCTGCCAAGATCACGCCCAACACAACTGCTGCTCCGCGATCACACAGATTGCCGGCCAGCCAGCGTCGCTGCCACAAACCACTGTGAGGACGCAGCAGATACAAAGCTCCCAGTATCAGCCATATCGCCAACATGCGAAGCCACGACCATTGCAGCGGGCGCGGCGTGTTGGCTGTAATACCTGTAATGGTAAAGGCCAGCGGGTACTGGGCATAGGTGGTGCCGTAGGCATGCGCCTTGAGAGTCAACGTCCCCACCTGCCCGGTCATGTCCAGACTGATGGTTTGGGTCCTCTCCGCCTGTACAGCCACATCCCACGTGCCAAAGCCGTTCAATGCGCCATTGGCCTCGTCGGTAGCGCCCACATCAAAGGTAAAGGTGCTGTCAGCATGGAGCGGGTCCGGATCATCGTTGGTAAGATTGTCCAGATGCAGGTTGTAGATGGGCTGGTTGATCTCCAGAAAACGGAGATAGGGGCGTTTTTCGTCCAAAGACCAGCTCCCATTTCCCCGCCCCACATTGATGTTGGGGTCCAGATAGTCCATAAGCTGGAAGGGCTTATAACTATGGGTGTTAAAATAGGCGATATTGCATACAAACAACTCCGCGCCTACCGCCACCACCAACAGCAGCGGCAGCACTGCCCGCGCCCCTTTGCGCCCCAAAAGCCGCAGTCCTGCGGTGCAAGCTCCTGCCCACAAAGTAAGCGCCGCCATAGCCGCCAGACGGAACGCATCAAAGCCAATCGTCAGTCCGGGGCGATGGTAAGCACACAGGCAAAACAGCCAGACGGCCAGCCATAGACCTACCGCCCAGACCAGATCCCTTCGGCACGCTTTACGGTGTGCCAGCCATGCCGGTGCCACTCCCGCGGCCCCCGCGAGGAGCGCGGTCACCGGAAACGCCAGAATCCACATGGTTGCCTGTCCTCTTTCCCTTGCGCAAAATACATTCTGTACAGAAAATATCCGTCATTCCTGCGCGTATTTTTGAATCTGTTCCAACCAGAAGGCGGCTGTTTTATCCCAGCTGTATTTTTCGAGTACAGCATCCGGCGGCGCCACCGGCTGAGCCGCCAATGCATCCAGATCTACGTCGTAGTCATAAGGATCAAAATAACGGGCAGTATCCCCGTAGAGTTCCGGCAGGCAGCTCGCCCGTGCCAGCGCAATGGGTGCCCCCAGCGAGAGCGCCTCCAGCGGCGGGATTCCAAACCCTTCAAAAATGGCCGGGTGCAAAAACAGCTTGCAATGCTGCATCAGGGCCGCATTTTCCTCATCGCTGACATAGCCGGGGTAAAACACATTATCGGTATCTTTCGCCTGTGTATCATCCCCGAAGGCCCGCAAGTCCTTGCCGCCTGCCACCACAAAGGTTTTGTCAGGATTCCGACGGGCCACTTCGCGGATCCATTGGAAGTTTTTGTGCTTGGCGAGGCTTCCCAATGCATAAAAATATTCGCCTTTGGTAACCCCGGGCAGCTTGTCAAAGATTCCCTCATCGGGGACCACCTTGCGCATATGCTCCCACCCATTGTAGGTCACACCGATCTTGTCCATGGGAATACGGAGCTTTTTGCTAATCAGACGGCGTTGGTCTTCACTGACGGTATACACCTTTTGGGCAAACCATTTGGTAGACAGGCAATGTACCCAGAACTTAAACCGGAAAAAGCCCCGGTCTGTATCCATGACCAGCGGGCGAATATCGTGCAGCACCACTACGCTGCGGCGGGTCATCAGCATATCACTGGCCAACCCCACAAAAAACGCATGGTTGCGCCGCAGATAAGCCGGCAATACCGCCATATTGTAAAAGTACTTGACGGCTTTCAGGGGAACTAGCTGGATGTTTTTCAGCTTAGGCAGATGGATGGGCCGCCCGTCGTCCCGGTAGGCGATCC
Source organism: uncultured Subdoligranulum sp. (assembly GCF_937890665.1). The sequence continues at coordinate 4,074 of NZ_CALADU010000087.1, read as the reverse complement.
GCACATCAAGGCCGGTACCTTCCAGCAAGGCGTCCAACCGGGTAACCGTCTCGTACACATAGCGCGGAATACCGGTAATATTATCGCACAGCACGGTGCCGTTGATGACGATGGGGTTCAATCCAGTTCCTCCTTATCCCAGTGGGAGCAGTCCAGCAGTTCCTGTTTCCAGTCTGCCATACGACGGGCGCAATAGTCGCGCAGCTCGTTTTCAAACCGTTCCTCGCTGAAAGAACGGCTATGGTCTCGAATTTCTTCTTTGGTATACGCCACGCCGTCCCGTTCAAACAGTTCCATGCAGCGCATCAGGCTCTCAACCGTCTGCTCATGGAACCAATAACCGGTCTTGCCCGGCAGCACCGTTTCGCAGGCGCCGCCCCGGCCATAGGCCAACACCGGCGTTCCTGCCGATTGGGCTTCTACCGGCGTGATGCCGAAGTCCTCCTCGCCGGGGAAGAGGAACGCTTTGGCACGCAGATAATAGCTGCGCACCTCTTCGTCGCTCAAACCGCCACCCTTGAATTCGATGGTAGGACCGGCAATGGATTTGAGTTTTCCTTCCTCGCTGCCGCCGCCGATGACCACCAGCCGCTTGCCCAGCTTGGTGCAGGCCGCCACTGCCAGATCGATGCGCTTATACCAAGTCAGGCGTCCTACCACCAGATAGAAGTCCTCTTTCTTGACGAAAGGAGCCTCATTGATATGGCAGCAAGGATAAATCACATCGCTGTCCCGGCGATAATATTTTTTGATGCGCTGGGCGATATAATGCGAATTGGCGATAAAATAGTCCACCCGATCAGCGGCACATTTATCCCAAATGCGCATCTTGTGCATCTGATGCGGCATCACCGCCCGTACCAGCCAGTTGGCATTGTCCCGATAGGTATAATAAAAATCCCACACATACCGGATCGGCGTATGGCAATAACAGATATGTACCGCATCGGGCCGTGTGATGACCCCCTTGGAGCAGGACGACGACGACGACAGGACCAGATCGTACTCCGACAGGTCCAGCGCCTCAAACGCCCCGGGCATCAACGGCAACAGACTTTTATACAGCTTGGTAGCAAAGGGCAGCTTCTGCACCCAGGTGGTGCGGATGTCATAGTCCTTGAACCACGCTGGCATCTTTTTTTCATCATAGACCAGTGTATAAATCACCGCGTTGGGAAACACATGGTGCATACAATCCACCACGCGGTCCGCCCCGGCATAGGTCACCAGCCAGTCATGCACAATGGCAACTTTCGGTTCGGTCTTGCTCATAACTCTCACCCGGTTTCCAGTGGGATCACTGTAATTTTTCGTCGTTGATCATCTTGCCGCCGAATACCGTGCGGAAGATGATCTTGATATCCAGTGCCACGGTCCAGTTTTCGATATACCAGATATCATAGCGGATACGCTCCGCAATGTCGGTGTCGCCCCGCAGACCATGGATCTGCGCCCAGCCGGTACAGCCGGGGCGCACCTGCTGGCGCACCAGATACCGCGGGATCTCCTCCTTGAAGTGCTCTACATGGAAGGGCACTTCAGGCCGTGGGCCCACCAAGGACATATCCCCTTTCAGTACATTGAAGAACTGGGGCAGTTCATCCAGACTAAACTTGCGGATCAGACTGCCGAACCGCGTCTTGCGGGGATCATAGTCGGTGGACCAGCCCGTTTCCTGCTTGGCATTGACCCGCATGGAACGGAACTTATACATCATAAAGGGCTTCTTGTTCAAGCCGATGCGCTCCTGCCGGAAAATCACCGGTCCGGGGCTAGACAGCTTAACGCCGATGGCCGTGACCAACATCACCGGGCTGGTCAGCACGATGAGCACCAAACTGCCCACAATATCCAACCCCCGCTTAACGGCGGCGTTCAATATGTTGTCAAAGGGGGTCTGCCGCACATTGATGAGCTTGCACTCATCCAGCACGTCGATGGTGGGACGTGCGGGCAGATAATCGCTGTAAAAAGGCACCATGGTGATGCGCGTACCATGCTTATCGCAGGCAGCAAAGGTGTGGGGCAGCATCTGAATTTCGTCGGCTTCCAACGCCACCACCACTTCATCCACAAGGGGGCTTTCCAAACATTCGTCCAGCTTGTCATAGCTGCCAAAGTAGGGCACGCCCAACCCCGGCTCCTCCATCGGTGCCAGATACCCGTCCACCACAAAACCGTAGTAAGGATTGTGTTCCAGTGCCCGCAGGTAGAGGGCCGCCGATTTGCCGCCGCCCACCAGCAGGATATGCCGCAGCCCCAGCCCCTTGCGGCGGCGGGCACGGTCGTACCAACGGCGGATCATCCGCTTGGCAACTACCAACACGGTGGCAAAGAAGTAGAACAGGCCCAATACCACACGGGAGTAATCGTCCAAATGGAGCAGGTAAAGGATAAATACGAACCCTAAAATGCCGCCGCCGTTGATGATGGCAATACGGGTGCAGCGCTCCGACAAGCCATGAAGCCGAGAATTGCTGTAAATCCCTGCCACCCAATAGGCAACTACCAGCAGCAGCGACGTAGCCACCCCGGCCAAAATGTTGCGGGGGTCCCGCGCCACATCCAGCGCCGGACCGGCACCGCCCGGTTCAAAAAAGCGGACATAGTTGAAGCGCACATAGTTGGCCAGCAAAAAGCCGACAAACAGAAGTGCGGCATCCAGCAATCCGCTGAGTATACTTTTGTAACGTTGGTTTTTTTCCAGCACCGGTGGTGCCCTCCCTTAGATGTTGCTGCTCTGCCCTGCCGGATTTTCACCATGACAGACCTGTTCCGATAGGATACATAGAGCGTATCGTATTACCATACCATATTTCCCATCTATTTGCAATCAACGGTAAAGATCCTGCAGGCGGTCCAGCGTCTTTTTCATCTCGGCGCGGACTTCCGGCGGGCCGGCCACCACAACGCCGGGGCCGAACCCAGCCACCCAACCAAAAAACTGGGGGCTGACTTGAATCTGCGCAGTCATGGTAAAGTGTTCCCCATCCTCACAGGGATTCAGGATCGGACCGGTGCCAAAGCGGTCGATCATCGCCCCGGCAAACCGGTTTTCACACAGCAAGGTCACTTTTTTCAGCGGGCCGTTAAACATGCCGAACATCTGCTGCATGTAGGTATTCACATCAAAGGCCGCATATTCCGCCGCGCCTTCCCGGCTGGTACCCGCCAGTTGGTGGACATTCTGCATCTTGTCCACACGGTAATGCTTTAGGCGGCCTTCGGTATAGGCAATCAGGTAGTAGTTGCCGCTCTCCCACACCAGCACCCACGGGCTGACCCGATAAAGTTGTCCGTCATGGCGGGGCGTCATCTTCTTTTGCAGGTTCCAATCGCAGTATTTGAAGGACACCTGCTCCCCTGCCGTGATGGCTGCATGCAGTGCGTCCACCGTGTAGAGGATTTTCTCGTCCGTGCTCTTGATTCGGCCGCTGACCAACACCTTGCGGTCCAGCTCATCTTGCCGATACCGGGAGGTAAACTGCCCCAGCTTATCGATGAGGATTTTGGATTTGCGCGCCGTAATGAACTTGCTGGCGTATACCGCATCCACCAAAAGTTTCAGCTCCGCTAGTTCAAACAGCGCGTCGGTCATATAGTAACCGCCGCCCCGTCCCCGTAGCTGCACGATCTCATAAGGGGCGCCGGGCATACTGTTCAAAGTATTCAAGTCGCCGTATACGCTTTTACGCTCCGCCTCGATGCCCCGCTCCTGCAATTTTTCGACCAACTGCGGCACACTCAACGGATGCTTTTCGTCTGTTTCACGGCACAAAATTTCCAAAAGGACCAGCAATTTGCGTTTTTGACCTTCTTTGCGCGGCATGTCCCAGCACCCTCCCGATTTTCACATATACAGTCCTATTATACACCCTGCAAACCCTTTGAGCAAGTATTGCCGCAGAGTTTACAAATCTTTCAAAGGCAAAAAGCCGCCGCCCGGCTTGCGACCGGGCGGCGGCAGTTAGTATGCAGTTTGCAAAGGAGATTAGGCGTTGACCTGAGAAGCAGCCACCGCGCAGGCGACGGTCATACCGACCATCGGGTTGTTGCCGGCGCCGATCAGGCCCA
>NZ_CALADU010000086.1 GCF_937890665.1 uncultured Subdoligranulum sp. | reverse complement strand
TTCTACTGTACAAAATCGACCAAATAGGATAAAATAGAAACAATCAAGGCGGCGTATCATGCGCAAGAGACCGCCTGACAAGCGCCCACGGTAGAAACGCAGGGGCATATTATTTTCAAAAGTAGGAGAGAATAACTATGTACGTGAAAGAAGTTACCGTTGAGAATCAGGTTGGTCTGCATGCCCGTCCGGCTACCTTCTTCATTCAGAAGGCGAACGAGTACAAGTCCTCCATCTGGGTCGAAAAAGAAGAGCGCCGCGTCAACGCTAAGAGCCTGCTCGGTGTTTTGAGCTTGGGCATCGTGGGCGGCACCACCATTCGCATCATTGCCGATGGCGCCGACGAGCAGGCTGCGGTCGACGGTCTGGTGAAGCTGGTTAGCTCCGGTTTTGCCGAGTAATTCTTCTCACACATGCAACGGCGGGGGGACCCGCCGCTTTTTTTATTCTATTATGTTGTAAAGGTGTGCCATGACCAAATCTGAACTGTACCGCAAAGCCTGTATGCTGCCGCTGCTGCCGGGGGTGTATATCATCCGCGACAAAAGCGACACCATCATTTATATCGGCAAAGCTAAGCGCCTCAAAACCCGGGTGTCCCAGTATTTCCGGGAAGGTGTGCCTCATGATGCCAAGGTGTCCCAGATGATCGCCCACGCGTTCACTTTTGATGTCATTGTCTGCCAAAGCGAATTTGAGGCACTGGTGCTGGAAGCCAGCCAGATCAAAGCCCACACCCCCAAATACAACATTTTGCTCAAAGACGACAAGGGGTACAGCTATGTGAAGGTGACGAAGGGGCCGTGGCCCCGGGTGTCTGCCGCCCTGCAAAAAGATGACGATGACGCCGACTACATCGGCCCCTTTACCTCCTCGTTTGCGGTGCGGGAGATGGTGGAGATGGCGCAGGACTGCTTTTTGCTGCCCCGCTGCAACCGGGAATTCCCTCGGGACTTCGGCAAAGGGCGCCCCTGCTTGAATGCCCATATCGGCAAATGTATGGCGGTATGCAGCGGTAAGATCAGCTGCGAAGCCTACAACGATGCTGTGCAAGGGGCGCTGCGGATGATCCGCTACGGCAAAAAAGATATTGTCAAGCAACTCCGGGAAAAGATGGAAGCTGCTTCGGAGCGGCTGGATTTTGAAACGGCAGCATTGTTGCGGGATCAGATTCAAGCCATTGAGCGGGTGGCTGCCGGGCAGAAGGTGGTCATGGATGCCGATACCGAGATGGACATTATCGCGTTGGCGGGGACGACCCGGGCGGTTTGTGCGGCAGTGCTGCGCTACCGGGACGGACGCCTGACTGATAAACGAGAGTTTGTGTTCCATGATACCACCGACATTGCGGCAGTACGGGAAGAATTTTTGCCCCAGTATTATCTGGACGGCGAAACCATCCCCAAGACCATCGCGGTGGATGCGCTGCCCTCCGATGCGGAAGCTTTGAACGAAGCGCTGAACCAAGCCCGCGGCAGCAAGGTGGAACTGTATGTGCCCCAGCGGGGGGACGTGGCCAAGTTGGTCACCATGGCGTACACCAATGCGGTGGAACGTCTAGGACGGGAAAGCGGCCGCTATACCCGGGAAGAAAAACTGCTGGAGGAGGCGGCCCAGATGCTGGGCCTCAAAACCCCGCCCCGCATCATCGAAAGCTACGATATCTCCAACTGGGGTGATGGGTCCAGTGTTTGCGGCATGGTGGTGTTTAAGGATGGCAAACCCCATCGTTCCGGGTACCGTCGGTTCAAAATGAAGACGGTGGCGGGCACCGACGACTATGCTTCCTTGGCCGAAACACTGTCCCGGCGGGTGGCAGAATACGAGGCAGCTCGCCGCGGGGAAAAGCCGGACGGCCCCCAGAACCAGTTTGCCACCATGCCGGATCTGCTCCTCATTGACGGCGGCAGGGGACAGGTGGGCGCGGTCAAACAGGCCTTGCGGGGCACTGCCTTTGAGCATGTGCCGACCTTCGGCATGGTCAAGGACGACCACCACCGTACCCGTGCCATTGTGGACGATGCAGGCGGCGAAATTGCCATCAATCGAAACCGGAATATTTTTACCTTTGTTACCAACATTCAGGACGAAACCCACCGCTATGCCAATGACTACCGCAAGCGCTCCATGAAAAAGCGCTCCTATGCCGCTACGCTGACGGCGCTGCCCGGCGTAGGCGAAAAGACCAGTGCGGCGCTGTTGGCCCACTTTAAGACGGTGGCGGCGGTCAAAGCTGCCAGCATTTCGGATTTGGAAGAAGTCAAAGGCATCAGCCATGCCAAGGCCGAAAAGCTGTACAATGCCCTGCGCAATGGTGTATAATCAAAGACAAGCGCGGCGGAAAAGACGTTCTGGCCGCAAATTCAATTCGATATGAGGAGCGATCTATGCTCATTCTCACGGTAGTTCTTACGCTGCTGGTGGCGGCTCTATTTTTCTGGCTGCCGGGGCGGCTGGCCCACCGCAAACCGGTGCGAGCCGATTTCTGGGGTGGCCCCGGTCTTGTGTTGGGGGTCTGGCTTTGGTCCGCCTGTATTTATGAAAAGCCGGGTCTTACTGTCGGCTTTGATGTCTTCCGCCTGCTGGGAATCACCGGTATGGCGCTGTGGGCCTGTGCGCTGGTCTGCGGGTTTCGTATGCGGCATCGGTTGCCTCGGTTCCGCACCGTGGCAGCCGCAGGGCTTTTGCTGGCGGCGGCCTTGGGGTTGGAAGGCTTTGTCTGCAACCTGAATTTTTGGGCTACCCACAGCTATACGCCGGTGGATCTGCGCCCTTATTTAAGCGAGGATGCCGACCCGGAAGCTCCGCTGACACTGGACGATGAACACACCACCCTCAGCTTTGTAGGACTGGATCAGGAGCTGTACAACCTGCAGCTTTCCGGTCTGACCTACCAGTACGACGGGCCGCATCCCGAGGTGCAAAATCCGCTGTTTACCTTTACGGTGGCAACTACCGACGAGGCAAGTTCGGTGTCCCGGCAAAGCTGGCCGTGGCAGGTGGCGGTGCGGTCAGTCCGCAGCCAGACTCGCAGTCTGGACCTTTCGGGGCAGGCATCCACCCTGACGCTGACGGCGGCCCCCTATGAAGGGGAATACCGTCAGTATCCACTGACCTACACACTGCAGACGGTGTATGCCAACGTACCCCGTCCCTTCGATTTCTCGCTGGTACGGTTCGCGGCGCTCTTCCTTTTGCTGGGGGCAGCGTTTGCGGTACGACCGGCCAGTGTGCTTTGGCAAGATGCCTACCTGCAGCAAACCCGGCGGTACCGTCCGGCGGTGGTGCTGGTCATGGCATTCTTGGCGGTGCTGGCGTTTCTCGCCCCCTTCGCTGACCGGTTCAATGCGGGCGTAGCCACCTCCTTTTACAATACCGCCGATTGGGACGGCGAAAGCCGCATTACCTTTACCAAGCATATCAATGATTGGGCGCAGGACACCGCTGCCCAGTACGGTGCACTGGCCCACAGCCTGCTGGAAGGCCGTCTGGATCTGGAAAAAGACCCGCCCGAAGCTATGCAGGCGTTGGAAAATCCCTACGATACGGCAGCACGGCAGGAGGCAGCTCCAGATGCCCTGTGGGATGTGGCCTACTACGAGGGCCGGTACTACGTCTACTTTGGATTGGTGCCTTGCCTGCTGTTTCAGCTTCCCTTTGAGGCACTGACTGGAGTGGGAGATTTGCCACCCAGTCTGCCCATGATTTTGCTTTCTTGGCTGTGGATTCTGGCCGCATTCGGCTGTGTCAAACAGGCGGTGCGGCGCTGGTTCCCGAAAGCCAGCGCGGCGGCTTATCTGCTTACAGCCACCGGCATGGCGGCAAGCAGCCAGATCTACTATCTGCTGCTGCGTCCGTCGGTGTACGAGTATGCGATTCTTTGTGGTGCAGCCTTTGTGCTGCTGAGCCTGTGGCAATGGCTGGCGGCTGCCAACACTCCCGTGCAGCAGCGCGGACGCCTGCTGGCGCATCTAGTGCTGGGCAGTTTGTGCATGGCGCTGGTGGCAGGTTGCCGTCCCCAGATGGAAGTGTTTGCCGTGCTGGCGGTGCCCATCTTCTGGCCGCGGTATGTTCGGGATAAGCGACTTGCCAGCCGCTCCGGTGTAGGAGAGGCGGTGGCGTTCCTGCTGCCGGTGGTGGCAGTGGCCGCGGTCTTGATGTGGTATAACGCTGCCCGGTTCGGTTCGCCGCTGGATTTTGGAGCTACGTATAACTTGACCAGCAATGATATGACCCGCCGCGGCTTCAGTGTGGGACGCATTGCCCCGGCGGTGGTCACCTTCCTGTTGGGCGTGCCGGGGTTCAGCACGGTGTTCCCGTACCTCAGTGCCACCCGGATGAGTACCAACTATATGGGCCTTACCATCACCGAGCTGTTCTACGGCGGCGCGTTGGTTTGCCTGCCGGTGCTGTGGGGACTGGTGTTTCTGCCTATGGCGCGGAAGCGACTGGGACGGCAGCGGGATCTGCGGGGCGTGTGTGCAATCACGTTATTGCTGGTGCTGCTTTTGGCAGTGCTGGATTGCGAGATGGCCGGTGTGCTTTACCGCTACCAGAGTGACTGGCTGGGACCGCTGCTCTTTGTGGCGGCGCTGGCGTGGCTTTTGGCGGAACAGGTTTTGCAAGACCATGGAGGGCAGCCCGGTGTGGCAGTTCTGCAAGGGGGGCTGCGCAGGGCGCTGCCTTGGGCTGTTTTGTTGGGGGCTGCCTACAATTTCTGTGTCTACTTTGCGGCAGAACCCGGACTCATCGGGCAGAACCCCGCCCTATATCAGAATGTGAGCCGATTGCTTCAATTCTGGCTGTAAAATTCCTACAAGCCCCTTCCGATGTCGCTGCATCGGGAGGGGCTTTTGCTTGCATAATGAGTCCAAACGCTCTATAATGAAGCCAGAAAAAGAAGGAGAAACCTATATGGCAGAAAAAAACATTTACACCGTGGTCGTGGCGGATGACGAGGATGAGCTGCGGGAAGCTGTCTGTACCATGACCCCCTGGGAGGCGCTGGGATTTCATCTGGTGGGCAACGCCAGCAACGGGTTGGATGCGTTGGAGTTGGTGGAGCGGTTGGAGCCTGACCTGTTGTTAACGGACATCCGTATGCCCTTTATTTCGGGCATTGAGCTGGCCCGGCAGGTGCGTGAGATTCGTCCCGCCATGCACATCGCCTTTTTGAGCGGCTATGATGATTTTGAATACGCCAAGCAGGCGATTCAGTACAACATCATCAGCTATATGCTCAAGCCGTTGACGATGGACGGTCTGGCGGCCGAATTGAAATCCATCCACGAGAAAATTGACCGACGGTATGCCAGCCTGCGGCGCAGTGACAACAATCAAGGGGACCGTGCTGCATTTCTGATCCCGCTGGTATTGGAACATTACGACGGTGCACCCGAAACGCAAGAAGCTGACCTGCGGGAATGCGCGGCCTCTTGCGGGGTACTGCGGGGCAGCGATGACCGCAGTCTGTTGGTGGTGCTGACGGTGGCGATGTCCGACGGCGCGGCCTGTGAACCGGGATTTGTCCGGCTGGTAGAACAGTTGGCCAATAAATATCTGCGGCATTTTGTCTTTTCTTCCAGCGGCAGGGTGGTCGCGGTTCTGCTGGGAAACTTATCGGACATCGAGGAGTACCTTCACATCTTGGCCGATGAGATCTGCCAGCTGACCGAACGCGCTCTCAACAAACGGGTGCTGGTGGGGGTCAGCCGTCCGGTGGAGCAGTTCCTAGAGCTGAACAACGCTTACCGGCAGGCGTTGGAGGCGTTGCATGCCGCCGAGGAAAGCGAAGGCGGCGTCAGCTTTACTTCCGACACCCGTAAAGGCGGCGGCCTGTGTGAGCGGGCCCTGGAGATTATCGAGCAGCGGTATATGGACGAGGACCTTTCCTTGGCGTCACTGAGTGCGATGCTGGATGTCAGCCCCAATCATCTGAGTGCCTGCATCAAAAAGACGGCAGGGGAGACCTTTATCAATATCCTCATTCGCCGCCGTATGGAAGCTGCCCAGCAACTGCTTTTAACCACCAATCTGCAAGTGCAGGAGATTGCGCGCCGCTGTGGCTATACGGACCAGCACTACTTTAGTTATTGCTTCAAAAAATACAGTGGGACCTCGCCGGGCGCATTGCGCCGCAAGCAGGCAGCACAAGTGACTGCCGGAGGAGAAACTTCATGAAAAGAAAGCATCGGGCACCACGAACAGCCCCGCTGATTGTAGCGTGGATTGCTTCGGTGGCAGCGGTGACCTTGGCGCTGTGCGTAGTGGCCTTTTTGCGCAGCTATCGTGCGGCGGCGGTGCAAAATGCCTCCACCAGCACCGCGCAGGCGGTCAGTCAGGTGGTAGGAACGGTAAGTAACTACGTGGAAAATCTGGACGAAACCATCACCGATGTTATGGCGGAGATGTATATGCCGGAAGACACACGGGACGCCTACCTCAATGCTTGGCTCAACGCCCGCAGCGAGGTGGTAGCCGTTACCACCTACGATGAGAGCGGCACGCTGCAAAACTGCTGGGCTTTGGGCTATACCCCGCGGGATACCATTTTACAAAACCTTTCTTTTGATCTGGAAACCGCGCAGCGGAATAGCGCCGGCTATGTAAGTGCCCCCCACGTCGAGTCCATCTTTGAAGGATACTATCCGTGGGTGGTTACCATTGTGCGTCCCATGCCCGGCGGAACCATGCCCCGGTGGGTGGCGGTGGATGTCCGCTTCTCGGGGTTGGGAGCCAGCATCAACGGAGTAGGCATTGGGCAGCATGGCTATTGCTACCTGATGGACAATCTGGGCAACATGGTCTACCATCCCCAGCAGCAGTTGTTGTATGCGGGCATCAAAGGGGAGGAAACCTCCCGTTTGGCCGCACTCAAAAGCGGAACCTATGTGGAGGACACCGTCATCTACAGTGTACAGGATGTGCCGGACAGCAACTGGCGGGTTGTCGGTGTCAGCTATATCGACGAAACGGTGAACGAGAGCGTCTGGCAGATGGCTCGTATCACCGTGGGGACGGCGGTGTTGATTTTGGCAGCGGCCTTGCTGGTGGGCTGGATCATCTCCCATATGCTCAGCCGTCCGCTGCAGCAGTTGGAAACGGCCATGGAGCAGTTCGAGCAGGATGCCGACGGGTTTACCTTCCAACCGGTGGCCGGCACGCGAGAAGTACAAGAACTCTCGGATTCCTTCGGGCACATGGTGGGGCGGATCCAGCGTTTGATGACCACCGTGCGGGAAGAGGAAATCGATCTGCGCAAAACCGAACTGAAGGCGCTGCAAGCACAAATCAATCCGCATTTCCTCTACAATACGCTGGACTCCATCGCCTGGATGTGTGAACGCGGAAAAAATGCCGACGCAGTCAAAATGGTGCATGCGCTGGCTAAGCTCTTCCGTATCAGCATCAGTAAGGGGCATGAACTCATCCCTATTGAGAAAGAACTGCAGCATGCCGAAGCCTATCTGCTGATTCAAAAATTCCGCTACAAGAACCAGTTCACCTATCATTTTACGGTGGATGAAAGCTGCCTGCATGACCTGTGCAACAAGATCACCTTGCAGCCCATCATCGAGAATGCGATCACCCACGGACTGGACCTGCTGGTGGAACCGGGACATATCGAAATCGAAGTGGCCGCAGACGGGGACGACGTTCTGTTCAAAGTCAGTGATGACGGCATCGGCATGCCGCCGGAGCAGGTGGCGGAATTGCTGCAAAACGAACCCAGTGACCGCACGGGGATCGGTATCAAAAACGTGAATGATCGACTGCGGATCTACTTTGGCCCGCAGTACGGTCTGTCGATCGAGAGCGTGCCCGATGAGGGAACCACGGTGACCATCCGCATGCCGCGGGTGCCGGAAGATCGGGAGGGCGAATATGATAAAACCAAGTAAACGCCTGCGCATCTCGGCGGCGGTGTTGGGGGCTTGCCTGTTGGCAGGCTGCAGTACAGCGGGCAATAAAACCCCGGATACGATGCGGTATAAGGTGGCATTGGTGGCCAAATCCACCCAGACGGATTTCTGGAAAGCCGTTTTTGTGGGGGCAGAAGCCGCCGCCACCGAGTACAATCTGGATTTGAGCATTGTAGGCCCCGAAACCGAGGAAGACTATGAAGCCCAGAACGATATGATCGCGGAGGCGGTAGAAAACGGTGCGCAGGCATTGGTTTTCTCGGCTATCGACTATGATGCCAACGCGCCTGCCATCGATAAAGCGGCGGCGCAGGGCGTCAAGATTGTGGTCATTGATTCGGCGGTCAATTCAGGGGAGGTGGCTACCTACATCGGCACCGACAATTACAGTGCCGGGCAGATGGCCGCCGAAGCTGCACTGGACGGCACTACGGGAGACTTGCAGGTTGGCATCGTCAATTACGATATAAACAGTGCCAACGGGCAGGAACGAGAGCGAGGCGCGGTGGATGCACTGACGGAAAGCGGCCGTGCGCAGGTGGTGGCAACGATCCATACGCTGGCGGAGGCCAACAGTGCGCGGGAAGATACACTGGAGATGCTGCGTGCACACCCCGAGATCAATGTTTTGTTGGCATTCAACGAGCCCACCAGCGTGGGCGCCGCACAGGCGGTGGAAGAGCTGCAACTGGCGGATTCGCTGTGGATGGTAGCGTTTGACTCCAATCTGATTACAGTGGACGCCCTGCAGACCGGTGTGGTAGACGTACTGGTCATTCAGAATACCTACGAAATGGGGTATTTTGGTGTGCAAAGCGCTTACAAACTGCTGGCGGGACAACGCAGCGCGGTAGAGAAACATGTGGATACCGCAACCCGCATCATCAACCGACAAAATCTTTTCGCATTGGATAGCCAGAAGGTACTGTTTCCGGTATCTTAAAGGATAAACGAAATGCCCCGAAGGAAATTCCCTTCGGGGCGTTTTTCTCTTTGCTCTATTTTTTTCAGCGTCGGGGTTTGCGCTTACGCACGCTGTACCCAAAAGTACCCAACCGACGACCCAAAGCCAGATAGTCGCCATGGGAATATACGATGAGCTTGGCTTTGTTCAGACAGAGCTTACCGTCCTCATTGAGCAGCCGCTCATCCACATCCACTGCCACACACTCTGCCAAAAATAGGTCGTGACTTCCCAGCGGAATGATCTGCGTGACTTTGCACTCCAGATTGATGGGGCTTTCTTCCAGCAGCACGGTCCCTACTTTGGAAGCCGGGGCGGGGGTCAGTTTCATGGCTGCGAACTTATCCACATCGCGGCCGCTTTTGACGCCGCACCAATCCACCGCACGTACCAGCGATTCGGTGGGCAGGTTGACCACAAACTCACCACTCTCTTGAATCAGATGGTGACTGTATCGCTCGGGGCGCACGCTGATGGAAAGCATAGGCGGCTGGGTACAGATGGTGCCGCACCAACCCACGGTGATCAGGTTGGGATGATCGGGGCTGCCGCAGCTTACCAAGACCGGCGGCTCGGGATTAAGCAGGGTAGAACCCTTCCAAACTTGACGGCTCATGCGTCGTCCTCCTCGTTCGGTGTAAAGTTGGGGGTGGTTTCACTGATGATGTACCGCGGGCGCTGTTTGGTTTCCATGTAGATTTTGCCGATATATTCTCCGATCACGCCCAGACAGATCAGCTGTACACCGGAAACAAAGCAGATGATGCTGGTAGTGCTGGCCCAACCCGAAACCGTCATGCCCAATGCGGCTTCAATCACCGCCCACAGCACGCCGATAAAGCTGATCAGTGCTACGATTACGCCGAACCCGGTGATGAAGCGAATCGGCTTGATGGATAGGCTGGTGATGCCGTCAAAGGCCAGCGACAACATTTTGGACAACGGGTAGTGACTTTCGCCGGCCAGACGCTCGTGACGTTCATAACTCACACAGGTGGATTTGAAGCCTACCAACGGGACCATGCCTCGCAGGAAGAGGTTCACTTCCTTGAATTTGGAAAACTCTTGTAGGACGCGGGCGCTCATGAGGCGGTAATCCGCGTGATTGAAGACCACTTCAGCCCCCATGGCGTTGAGCAGTTTGTAGAAAGCCTCAGCGGTGAATCGTTTAAAGAATGTGTCGGTGTCCCGCTTGCTGCGCACGCCGTAAACCACATCGCAGCCATCCCGGTAGGCATCCACCATGCCGTCCATGGCGTTGATGTCATCCTGTCCGTCACAGTCGATGGAGATGGTGATGTCGCAGCGGTCCTTGGCCTCCATCAGGCCGGCCAGCACAGCATTCTGGTGCCCACGGTTGCGGCTTTGGCAGATGCCCACATAATGGGGATCCGACGCAGCGAATTCTCGGATGATTTCCCAGGTGCGGTCCTTGGATCCGTCGTTCACAAACAAAACGCGGCTGTCCGCGCTGATCTTGCCGGCGGCCGTCAGATCTTGAATCTTTTGCAGGAACAAAGGGGCCGTCAACGGCAGGACTTCCTGCTCGTTGTAGCAGGGGATCACAATGTACAAAATAGGTGTTTCGCGGTTTTCCATGACCGGTACCTCAATCGATGATGATAGAAACGGGCAAAGCCCATGCAAACGACTTTATTATACCATGGGCGATAGGGGCGTGCAACGGTTACCACGCTGTGCGCAGCCGGTCGGGATCGGGCAGCTTAAAACTGCGGTGGAACAACTCCACCAACCCCTCCGCTTGCATGCGGCTCAGTTCCCGGCACAAAGCACTGCGGTCGCAGTTCAGGTAGGAGGCAAGTTCTGCCCGGCTCAGTGCGGTGGAGAAGGTATCGGCTCCCGCTTGGTCCCGCTGCTCCAACAGCCAAAGGCAGATCCGCCCCCGCAGGCTGTGGCAGCACAGCAATTCCAACCGGCGGTCCAACGCAAAGTATTTGCTGCTGATCGTTTCCAACCAGTTGTGCAGCAACTGCAAATGGGCGGGATGCAGTGCTTCACAGGGGTGCAGCAACGCCTCACAGGGGAGAAAGAGGATCAGGCAGGGCGATGCTGCGGTAATATTGACAGGGCTTTTGTTGCGTCCGCCGGCCAGCACGTCGGCAAAAATTCCACTGGGCCCCATGTGAGCCATGACCACGGCGCTGCCGTCCGGCATAGGTTTGGCGGCGACGATCTCGCCTTCTAACACCACCCCCACTTCATGGGTTTCGTAGCCTGCCATCAGCAGCAGCTCGCCGCGGTCGTACCGCCGAACATGGGGGCTAAAACAGGCGGTTAAAGCATCCAAATCAAGGTCGCTCATGCCGCGAAACAGACTGGTGCGGCGCAGCACGTCGTAATAAGGGGTGTAATCCACAGCCATCCCTCCAAGCGCGGCTGTTGCCGGGGCAACAGACAATTTTTTAACATTATAGTATAGTGGGGCCGCAAATGCAAGAAGGAGGATTTCCTACGATGAAAGTAAAACGTATGTTGGCAGCGGTCGTGGCCGCTGCGATGAGCCTTTCGCTGGCGGCCTGCGGGGCGTCGGCTTCTTCCTCGGAGGCAGCTTCTACCGCCGAGACTGCGCCGGCTTCCACGGTGGCCGAAGCTACCGCCAGTCCGGAAACTGCGGCAGAAGGGCTGCGGATTGCGGGGTTGAAGGGACCCACCACCATGGGACTGGTCAACCTGATGAACAGTGAAGAGGGGGCTGACTATACCTTTACGATGTACGGTGCGGCCGATGAGATCGTGCCGCTGCTGGTGAAGGGCGAGTTGGATGCTGCGGCAATTCCCGCGAATCTGGCGGCAACGCTCTACCAAAAGACCGAGGGACAGGTAGAGGTCGCCTGTGTAAACACGCTGGGCGTGCTTTACATTCTGGAAAAAGGTGATAGCATTCAGTCGGTGGCGGATTTGAAAGGCCAGACCATTGTGACCACCGGTAAGGGGACCACACCGGAATACGTGCTGCGCTATGTATTGAGCGAAAACGGCATCGACCCGGATACCGATGTGACCATTGAATATTGCAGCGAAGCTACCGAGGCGCTCAGTCAGGTGCAGGCGGGCGTGGCCAATATTGCCATGCTGCCCCAGCCCTTTGTGACCAGTGCTCTGTCGCAGGTTGAGGGCCTGCGGGTGGCGTTGGATATGAACGAGGAGTGGCAGAAAGTGGCCGGCTCTCAGTTGGTCACCGGTGTGTTGGTAGTCCGCAAAGACGCCGTGGAGGCGGACCCCGATGCGTTTGCAACGTTCCTCGACGGTTACGCGGCCAGTGTGGAGGCTGCCAACACCGATCTGGAAGGCACGGCGGCACTGTGCGAAAGCTACGGTATCGTTGCCAAAGCCGCGCTGGCCCAGAAAGCTTTGCCGGAGTGCAACATCGTCTTTGAGACCGGGGAACAGATGAAGACGGATCTGACCAACTACTTCCAAGTTCTCTATGACGCGGATCCCACCAGCGTGGGCGGTGCGCTGCCTGCGGACGACTTCTACTATGGCGTCTAACTACCGGGAACGCCTGCTGGCCATTCTTGTCTGGGTCATTCTGTGGCAGATTGCCGCGTTGACGTTGGGGCATGGCGGGCTGTTTTTGGCAACGCCGCTGCAAACCTTCGGGGCATTGGCCCGCTTACTGCCTACTCCGGAGTTTTGGCAGCGCATTGGGTTTAGTGCCCTGCGCATTGTAGCCGGGTTTCTGCTGGCGGTGTTGGGCGGCTTGGTGCTGGGCGCGGCGGGATCCCGCTGGCATGCGGTGCGGGTCTTTGTGGACCCTATCATGCAGTTGATCCGGGCTATGCCGGTGGCCAGCTTCGTCATTCTGGCGCTGCTCTGGGTACGGGGCGATAATCTTTCGGTAGTGGTCAGTTTCACCCACGTGCTGCCGGTAGTGTACGCCGGGGTGTTGGCCGGTATCGCGGATACAGACCCTCAGTTGTTGGAGATGGCGCGGGTATATCGGCTGTCATGGACAGCGCGGCTGCGATACATCTGGCTGCCGGGCATCTTCCCGTCCTTTTGCGAAAGCTGCATTGCCGCCATGGGCATGTGCTGGAAAAGCGGCGTCTCGGCGGAAGTCATCGGCTTGCCGGATCATTCGGGGGGGGATGCCCTCTACCGTGCCAAGATCACCCTTTCCACACCGGATGTGTTTGCTTGGACGCTGGTCATTGTGGTGCTGTCGGCACTGCTCTCCGCCATAGCAGCCCGGGGGCTGCGTGCAGCCAAAATGCGGCTTTGTGGGGAGGTGCGGCTATGAGCATCGTGATTCAAGAGCTGTCCAAGCAGTTCGGCGGCAAAACGGTGCTGCAGGCGTTTAGCTGGACGGTGGACCGCCCTATGGTACTGATGGGGCCTTCCGGCTGCGGCAAGACTACGCTGCTGCGTATCCTGCTGGGGTTGGAGGAGGCAGACTCCGGTACCGTGACCGGGGTAGAAACGCCAGCGGCAGTCTTTCAGGAGGACCGGCTTTGTCCCCAACTGACGGCGGGAGCCAACTTGGTGTTGGCTGGACATGGCCTGACATTGCGGCAGGCCGAAACGGAACTGCGGGCGCTGGGATTCACCGATAGTGATTTGCGGCTGCCGGCAGCTAAGCTGTCCGGCGGGCAAAAACGTCGGGCGGCGCTTTTGCGGGCGCTGCTCTGTCAAGATGCCCAAACCCTGCTCATGGATGAACCCTTTACCGGCATGGATGCGGAACTGGTGGAACAAGCCGCGGCGGCCACGGTACGGTTGGCCGGTGACCGGCCAACCGTTCTGGTTACCCACGATGAAGCGGCAGCTGCATTGCTGGGCTGGCCGATTCGGCGCTTTGCGGAATAAATTTGCGGAATAAAGAAACCGGAGATCCTGACAAAGGATCTCCGGCTTTTTGGTTATAGCAGGGCTTCCAAAATGGCGTTTTGTACAACCATCCCGGCAGGGGTCAGCCGTACCCGCTGCCCCGAGAAGACGGCATAGCCGTTGGCGGCGCAGCGGCGCAGAAAATCCATCTGTGCAGGGGTACAATGCCCGCCCCAACGGGCGTATTCCTCCAAATCCAACCCTTGGGTCAGCCTCAGCTGCATGAGCAGAAAATCTTCGGCGTCACAGCGGCCTTCCTCCTGTTCTTGCAGAGCGCCGCTTATAAATCCCTGCACATCATCGGGCCAGTAGCGCCGCACATTTTGCAAGCAACTGTGGGCTGCGGGACCAATACCCCAGTAGTCCCGGCAGTTCCAATACAAAAGATTGTGCCGCCCTTCGTGGCCCGGTTGGGCAAAATTGCTGATTTCGTACTGGGTGTAACCGGCGGACTCCAACCGCTGCACGGCATATAGGTAGAAATCGGCTGCCTCGTCGGCGGTGGGGAGGCCCTCCGGTGGAAATTTGGCAAAGGCGGTGCCGGGTTCGATCTTTAACAGATAGGCCGAGATGTGGGTACACCCGCCTTGCTGAAGCAGGTCCAGTGTGGCATCAAATTCGGCCTTGGTGTAATGGGGCAGCGCCAGCATAATATCGCCGCAAATTTCGGGGAACCCCGCAGCCTGTGCCATCCGGAGCGCCTCGGCGGCCCCGGCAGCGGTATGGGTACGGCCCAGCCGGCGCAGTTGGGCATCGTCGGCGCTTTGTACGCCAAAACTGATACGGGTCACACCAGCTTCTCGGAATCCTGCCAGACTTTCCGGCGTGACGGTGTCGGGGTTGGCTTCCAGTGTGATCTCTGCCCCCGGCAGCGGGTCGGCAGCTTGAATCAACGCTTTCACCTGCGCGGGGGAGAGCAAGGCCGGGGTGCCGCCGCCAAAATAGACTGTGTCGGGTTGCCGGTGGGGGAAACGCAGTTCTCGCAGCAAGGCATCTACATAGGATTGCGGTACGCCCCGAGCCCCCGGCGCCGAGTAAAAATCGCAGTAGCGGCACTTGGCTTTGCAGTAGGGAACGTGGAGATAAATGCCAAATGAATCCATTCTTGACTTTTTTCCCTTTCTGTACCATACTGTTTACAGGTACTTCATAAATTTGTGATGGTTTTCACATCTTTTATGGCTATAATACCGTATTAAGAAAGGGGAATCAACCATGTACCGAGATTACAATGATATTTCTTACGCGGAAAGCCCGTTCGGCACGCTAAGTCAGTATATGACCAAAACCTTCGGCTGGATGTTTGCCGGCCTATTGGTCACCTTCGCCACCGGCATTGCCACGGTGCTCAGCGGTTTGATTGTGCCGTTGGTCACCACCGGCCTGATCTACGCCACCCTCATCGGGGAACTGGTGCTGGTCTTTGTGCTGTCGGGGCGGATCACCAAGATCCAGCCTTCCACGGCTACCGGCCTTTTCTTTGGCTACGCTGTGCTCAACGGCATGAATCTGTCCACGCTGTTCTTGGTCTATGATTTTGCCAGCCTGATTCTGGCCTTCTTGGTGGGCGCGGTCTATTTTGGCGTGATGGCCGTGTACGGCGCCACCACCCACCGGGACCTGACCGGTTGGGGTCCCAAACTGATGGGCGGCCTGATCGCAATGCTGGTCTGCTCTCTGGTAGGCAGCTTTTTCAGCTTGTTCGGCATGCGGTTTGAGCTGATGGATTTGCTGCTCTGCGCAGTGGGTCTGCTGATTTTCATGGGCCTGACTGCCTATGACACCCAGATGCTCAAACATCACTACGCCTATTTTGGCGGGGATGCGGCTATGCTGCACAAGGCGTCCATCATTGGTGCGCTGAACCTGTATCTGGACTTTATCAACATCTTCTTGTATATCCTGCGTATGATCGGCCGCCGCAACGACTGATCTGCGTAAAAAGGGGAGGGCCTTCGGGCCCTCTTTTTGCGTCATGCCGCCCTTGACAAATTCCGATGGGCCGATTATACTGATGTTTGTATTGGAAAAACACATTGACGGAGAAAGTACGCGCGGATTTTTTGGGTCAGAGAGGGCGGTCACCGGCTGCAAGCCGCCTGCAACAGGTTCGCGGGGAAGTTCGCTCCTGAGTGGTGCGTGGGAACAGCGCTGATCTCGGCGTCCCAGTAGCGCGCAACGGCACTGCACCGTTACCGGCAGGCAAAGAGCGCCGCATGATTGTATGCGGAACACGGGTGGTACCGCGGAGTTTTGTAACTGCAAGGCTTCGTCCCTGATGAAACACAGGGACGAGGCCTTTTTAATTGCCCCGCCCCGTACAGAGCAGAGGTGTACTATGGAAGACAAAATCAAAGAATTGCGTTCCGCCATCGAGCAGGCGGGCGCAGCCGTTGCCAATGAGGCGGAACTGTCGGCCTTCTGGCAGAAGTTTTTGAGCAAGAACGGCGCCGTGGCCGGTTTGACCAAGGCGCTGCGGGATGTGCCCAAAGAGGATCGTCCGGCCATGGGCAAGACCATCAATGAGTTCAAAAACTGGGCCGAGGCGCAGTATCAGGAACTGTCCGCGCAGGTGGAGCGTGCGGCATTGGCTGCGCGCAATGCTGCCGAAACGGTGGACATTACCCTGCCCAGCAAGGTGCGTACCACCGGCAATCTGCATCCCATCACACTGGTCAAGAACCAAATCGTGGATGTCTTTTCCGGCATGGGCTTTGAAATTTACGAAGGCCCTGAGATCGAGGACGATGACCACAACTTTACCCGCCTGAACGTGCCGAAGAACCATCCGGCCCGGGATATGCAGGATACTTTCTATGTGGCTGACGACATCGTGCTGCGTACCCAGACCAGCGGCGGCCAGATCCGCGTGATGGATATGGAAAAGCCGCCCATCAAGGTGCTGGTGCCGGGCCGTGTGTTCCGCTCCGACTCTGACGCCACCCACAGCCCCATGTTCCATCAGATGGAGGGCCTTGTGGTGGATAAGGGGATTACCCTCTGTGATCTGCAGGGTATGTTGGATAAGTTTGTGCAGGCTCTGTTTGGCCCCGAGGTCAAGACCCGTCTGCGTCCTTCCTACTTCCCCTTCACCGAACCCAGCGTCGAGGTGGACGTTTCCTGCTTCGAGTGCGGCGGCAAGGGCTGCTCGCTGTGCAAGCACACCGGCTGGATCGAGGTTCTGGGTGCGGGTGTCGTGCATCATAGCGTGTTGGAAAACTGTGGCATCGACCCGAAGGTGTATTCCGGCTTTGCGTTCGGCATCGGCATCGAGCGAATTGCTATGCTGAAATATGGCATCAACAACATCGGTCTGATGTTTGAAAACGATCTGCGGTTCCTGAAGCAGTTCGAGGATTGAGAGGGGGAAGCCTGAGATGAAAGTACCATTCAGTTGGTTGAAACAATATGTAGACATCGATGTTACGGCACAGGAACTGGAGGGCAAGCTCTTTGACTGCGGTTTCGAGGTCGAGGAACTGATCGACCTGTCTGCAGAGATCGATAAGGTTGTGGTGGGCGTTGTCACCGAATGCACACCGCAGGAAGGCACCCACCTGCATATCTGCAAGGTGGATTGCGGCGAGTATGGCCATGACATTCAAATTTCCACCGGTGCGCCCAACGTTTACGCCGGCATGCATACGCCCGCTGCGTTGGATGGCTCTACGCTGCCCGGCGGCATCAAGATCAAAGCCAAGCCGCTGATGGGCATCGAATCCAACGGCATGCTGTGCAGCGGTGAGGAGTTAGGCCTCAACGAGGATCTGTATCCCGGTGCTGAGGTCTACGGCCTGCTGGATCTGCCCAAAGACACGGTCCCCGGAACCCCCATCCAGCAGGTAGTGGGACTGGACGACTATATCTTTGATATTGCGGTCACCTCCAACCGCCCTGACTGCCAGAGCGTGCTGGGCATCGCCCGGGAAGTGGCGGCCGTGCTGGGCAAGCCGCTGAAGATGCCGGCTACCGATTACAACGAATCCACTACCACCGATCCGCGGCTCTCCATCACGGTGGAAGCGCCGGATCTCTGCCCGCGGTACATCGGCCACTATGTCCACAACATTACCCCCGGTCCGTCGCCCCGCTGGATGTGCCGCCAGTTGGCGCTGTGTGGTCTGCGCAGCATCTCCAACGTGGTGGACATCACCAACTATGTCATGCTGGAAATCGGTCAGCCCATGCACGCCTTTGATATGGACACGCTGGAAAGCTGCCAGATCATCGTGCGCCGCGCCAAAGACGGCGAGGAGATCACCACGCTGGACGGCAAGGAATTCAAGCTGACCCCCAACAATCTGGTCATCTGCGACGGCAGCAAGCCGGTAGCGCTGGCCGGTGTCATGGGCGGTTTGAACAGCGAAATCAAGGACAGCACCACCCAGTTGCTCTTCGAGTCTGCCAAGTTTGCCCGGGATAACATCCGGAAAACGGCCCGCGGCCTTGGCCAGAACACCGACGCTTCCAGCCATTACGAAAAGGGCATCTCGGAGTATACTACCGAGTTGGGCATGGCCCGTGCGCTGCACCTGATTCAGGAACTGGGCTGCGGCGAAGTCACCGCAACGCATTTTGATTGTTCTGCCGGTGCCCCGCGGGAGGGCAAAAAGTTTACCGCCACCATCAGCGGCATCAATGCCATTCTCGGCATTACGGTGCCCACCGAGGCAGTGCTGGACATTCTGAACCGCCTGCAATTCGAGGTCGTGCTGGAAGCTGATGGCGACACCATGCAGGTGACTGCGCCCCGTTGGCGTGAGGACATCGAGATTGGCGAACCCGATCTGGCCGAGGAAGTCATCCGCGAGTATGGATATGACCACATCAAACCTACCTTCCTGAAGGCGGCTCAGGTCACCACCGGCGGTCTGACCACGGTGCAGAAGGCTCGTGCCAAGGCCAAGCGTGCTATGTGCGCACAGGGCTTCTATGAGGCTGAAACGCTGGCATTCTATGCCGATGCCGATTTGGACATGCTCCACATCGCCGCCGATGCGCCGGAACGCAACGTCATCCGCATTCTGAACCCCATTTCCTCCAACCTGACCATCATGCGTTCGCTCTTGGCGCCGTCGCTGCTCAACGTGGTGGTGGACAATCTGAAGAAAGGCAACAACGACGGCCGCCTTTTCGAGCTGTCCAACATCTATATCCCCAAGCAGCAGCCGATTACCGAACTGCCTGAAGAACGCCTGCAACTGGGCTTTGCAGCTTGGGGCGAGGGCGAGGACTTCTTCACCATGAAGGGGGCTGTGGAGGCTTTGGGGACTGCCTTCGGCACCGAACTGACGGTGGTGCGTGCCACCGATGTGCCTTGGCTGCACCCCGGTATTGCCGCCTACATCCTCTGCGAAGGGGAGCGCGTGGGCGTCTTTGGCAAGCTGGCCAATGACGTGACGGCAGAACTGAAGCTGCCTAAGGATAGCCGCAGCAACCAGAACATCTATCTGGGTGAGATCGACTGGTCCAAGTTCTATGATCTGGTTCCCAAGGCGCTGCACTACACGCCGATTCCCGAACTGGCACCGGTCCAGCGCGACTTGGCGTTGGTCGCGCCCGAGGAAACCGAGTGCGGTACCTTGACCGCAGAGATGCAGCGCGCCTGCAAGCAGTTGACTAGGGTGGAGCTGTTCGACATCTACCGTGGCGAGAAGCTGGGGGCCGGCAAGAAGAGCATGGCGTTCAGTCTTTACTTCCAGCCCGGCGATAAGCCTTTCACCCCCGATGAAATTGACCGTTTTGTCAAGAAGATTCTGGGCAACTTGAAATTCAAATTGGGCATCGAGATCCGCGAGTGATCCTGTCCTAAATGCCGCTGTGTCCTCTGGTAGGGCACAGCGGTTTTGCTTGCAATTTTGGCAGTAATGGCGTATAGTAGAAACAAATTTGACGAGGTGAACCCAGTTATGGCCAAAATACATCGTAACGACGATCCCTATGCAACGCGGCGTATGCAGCCGGTGGTTCCGCCGGAGCCGAAATCGGAGCCGGTTCCCGACCAAGAAACGGAACCCCGGCGCACCGAGCGTCCCCATGCAGCAAATCCCCGTGGGGAGAGCAACCGACATACGGAAGCCCAACACCCAACAGAACATAAATCCCATACAAAATCCGGCAAAACGGCAAAAAAGCACAACAAGACCAATATAGCCTACAATGTGGCCATGGTGGTATGCTTGGTGGTGTTTTTGGTCAGTGCCGGTTTGTTGGTCAAACGGTACTTCGATGACCGCAAAACCGAAAGCGAATTTGCCAATCTGCAATCCATGATCGACTCCGACGCTCAAACGGCAGAGGATGGGGAAGAACCGAACAGTGCCAAGTTTGCCGCCCTGCGGGAGCAGAACAGTGACTTTATTGGGTGGATCAGCATCGAGGACACCCCCTTGGACTTCCCGGTGATGTATGCGCCGGACAACAAGGATTTCTACCTGCGGCACGACTTTAATAAAGAGTACAGCGTCTATGGTGCGCCGTATCTGGACGAAAAGACCACGTTGGGGGCCAATGACCAGAGCGAAAACTTGATCGTCTACGGCCACAACATGAAGACCGGCACGATTTTCGGATGCTTGACCGGCTATAAGGAAGCCGATTACTATCAGGAACACCCCTATATCGAATTTGATACCGTTTACGGGGATGCCCAGTATGAGGTGTTTGCAGCCTTTGCCATCGACGTGGTGCAGGATACCAGTTTTGTCTACAATCAGTATGTGGATATGGACGAAGAAACTTACAACACCTTTGTGGATGAAGTGCTGTCCCGTAGCAATGTGGATACCGGTATCCGTCCGTCCTACGGCGAACAACTGCTGACACTCTCCACCTGTGAATACTCCAGCGATAACGGCCGGTTTGTGGTTGTGGCCCGGCGGGTGAACACCTAAATAAATAAAATTTTGCAGCGCAATTCCTAAGAAAATTTTGCAAACAGTGCGAAAAAGACCCTTCTCAGAGTTTGGCACTTGCCGTTCTTTCGAAAGTGTGGTATGCTGAATACTGCGCGAGGACTCGAAAGGTTCTTATGGTGTAAGAAACCGGAAAGGGAGAATGCGCGCGGCGGGCGGCTGTTGCCCTTGACGGCCGCCCGCTTTTTGTAAAGATAGGGTAGACATTTGTTCTGCAATCGAATATACTGATACGTAGTTTCTGTTATTTATAAAGAAAAAAGCAAAAACCATAAAAAAGCCAAAACCGGGAGGGTATGCCCATGTGTGGAATTGTAGGCTTTACCGGCGCAGCGCAGGCCGCACCGATCTTACTGGATGGACTGGCCAAGCTGGAGTATCGCGGGTATGACTCGGCAGGTCTGGCGGTGGAGAACGCCGTCGGCAAGATCGAGGTAGTCAAAGCCAAAGGACGTTTGAAGGTCCTCAGCGAGATGACCGACGGCGGTAACGCCGTGCCGGGTAGCTGCGGCATCGGGCATACGCGGTGGGCTACCCACGGCGAACCGTCGGTGCTCAATGCGCACCCGCATTATTCGCGGGATCAAAAGATCGCGGTGGTCCATAACGGCATCATCGAAAACTATCTGGAAATCAAGGAACGGCTGACCAATCGCGGGTATCACTTTGTTTCCCAGACTGACACCGAGGTGGTGGCCCAACTGTTGGACTACTACTATACCGGCGAATCTGCCGGGGATGCTCTGGATGCCATCTCCCGCATGATGCTGCATGTCCGCGGTTCCTATGCGCTGGGAATCCTGTTTGCGGACCAGCCCGGCACGGTCTATGCGGTGCGCAAGGACAGCCCGCTGATCGTGGGCCAGTGTGAAAACGGCTCGATCATCGCTTCGGATGTACCGGCGCTGCTCAAGTACACGCGTACCGTCTACTACATTGACAATCTGGAGATCGCGCGTCTGACGCCGGATTCCATCGAGTTCTTCAACGTCGATAAGGAACCCGTCACCCACGAAACCACCACCATCGAATGGGATGCCGAAGCGGCCGAAAAGGGCGGCTACGAGCATTTCATGATGAAGGAAATCCACGAGCAGCCCGCTGCCGTGCGGGATACCATTTCGCCGCGGCTCAAGGACGGTAAGATCGATCTGTCCGAACTGGCACTGGACGAGGAAACCATCCGTACGGTGCGGCGCATTTATATCATTGGCTGCGGCTCGGCTTACCATGTGGGTATGGCTGCGCGGTACGTCTTTGAAAGTCTGGCCCGGTTGCCGGTGGAAGTGGATGTGGCCAGTGAGTTCCGTTACCGCAACCCGGTGCTGGAGGCGGATTCCTTGGCGCTGGTCATCAGCCAGAGCGGCGAAACTGCCGATACGCTGGCCGCACTGCGTCTGTGCAAAGAGCGGGGCGTGCGGACCATCGGTATTGTGAATGTGGTAGGCTCCAGCATTGCCCGAGAAGCGGATGCGACCATGTATACTTGGGCCGGTCCTGAAATCTCGGTGGCCACCACCAAAGCATACAGCACCCAGTTGGCTGCGTGCTATCTGCTGGCTACCGAATTTGCCCGGGTGCGGGGCACCTTGGCGGAGGGCCAGTACGAAAATCTGGTGGCGGAGATGGAAGCACTGCCCGACAAGATCGAGAAAATCTTGGCAGACAAAGAGCGGATCCAGTGGTTCGCCAGCAAATATGCCAACGCCAAAGACGCCTTCTTTATTGGACGCGGTCTGGACTATGCGGTGGCGCTGGAAGGCAGCTTGAAGTTCAAGGAGATCAGCTACATCCATTCCGAAGCGTTCGCGGCGGGTGAGATGAAGCACGGTCCCATCTCTTTGGTAGAGAACGGCACCTTGGTGGTGGGTATCCTGACCCAGCCTGACCTCTTCGAAAAGAGCGTTTCCAATATGGTAGAAGTCAAGAGCCGCGGTGCGTTCCTCATGGGCCTGACTACCTACGGCAATTACAGCATCGAGGATACCGCCGGATTCACCGTCTATGTGCCCAAGACCGATCCTCATTTCGCCACCAGTTTGGCGGTGATTCCGCTGCAGTTGTTGGCCTACTATGTGAGCTGTGCCAAAGGTCTGGATGTGGATAAACCCCGCAATCTGGCCAAGAGCGTCACGGTAGAATAAAAAACTTTCTTCTTTGCCAAAATTTTCTGCCTATTTTTAGGCAGTATGTGCCCCGTTTGCCTGGTTTATCACAAGACAAACGGGGCAGATTTGTGTTATAATACTCTGTAAACAAAAAATACAGATTTCCGGCCCTCGGAGTCGGTGAAAGATAAAAGGATCGAACTTCATGCAACAGGATTCCAAACAACTTATCAAGGGATTGCCCCGCCGCATCCTTTTGATGCTGCTCGACTGCGGCCTGATCGTTTTCTGTTATTGGCTGGCAGTAATGCTGCGATTTGATAGCGGTGAAGCCTACCAGCGCGCCGAGATCTTGCGCGCCATGGCGCCCATGCTCTATTATGTGCTGCCCATCTACATGATCGTGTTCTGGTTCGGCGGCTTATACGAGATCATGTGGGAGTATGCCGGCATGCGGGACCTTGCCCGGTTGACCTGCCTTTCGGGATTGGCCACCGGGTTGATTATGCTGTTCGATCTGTTCTATCGCAGCCGTCCCATCAGTGGTTCGGTGTTGATTTTTGGTGCGGTATTCAATACGGCAGCCATTGCAGGTGTCCGCTTTTTATGGCGGCTCATCAAAACTGTGCGGGGGACCCGTGCCCACAAACCGGAAAATCCCACGCCATTGTTGATTGTAGGTGCGGGCAATGCCGGCGCTTGGGCGGTCAACCTTTGTAAGAACAAAAACCAGAGCTTTGGCGATCCCATCTGCATGGTGGATGATGACCTGACCAAAAAGGGACTGCGGGTACAGGGTGTCCCGGTGAGGGGTACGATCTCCGACATACCGGAACTGGTGCGCAAATACCATATCATGGAGATCGTCATCGCCATCACCACAGTGAAGGGCGACCGACTCAGTGAGATCATCAACCTCTGCAATTCCACCCACTGCCGGGTGCGGATGCTTTCCGACCCGCAGGCGGTAGACGAAAACGGCAACCCGGTGGCCGCAGGTTTCCGGGAACTGAACACGGCGGACTTCCTCTCCCGGGACGAAATCCAACTGAATAATGCCCAGATTTCGGAGTACCTGCACGACAAAGTGGTACTGGTTACCGGCGGTGGCGGTTCCATCGGCAGCGAATTGTGCCGTCAAATCATGCGGTATCAGCCCCGGCGCCTTTTGATTTTTGATATCTACGAAAACTGTGCCTATGAGCTGGAAACCGAACTGCGCAACAAGTACGGTGCCGATGCGCCGGTCATTACGCTGATCGGATCTATCCGGGATAAGGAACGCCTCAACGAGGTATTTGATACCTACCATCCGTCGGTGGTTTTCCATGCGGCGGCGCATAAGCATGTGCCGTTGATGGAGATCAGCCCGGCGGAGGCCGTTAAAAACAACGTCTTTGGCACCAAGAATCTGCTCACGGCGGCGGCGGAACACGGCGTCGAGCGGTTTGTACAGCTTTCTACCGACAAGGCGGTTAATCCTACCAACGTCATGGGCTGTACCAAGCGGCTGTGTGAGATGCTCATTCAGTCTTTCGACAGCGGTACCGACATGAAGTGTATGGCCGTGCGGTTCGGCAATGTGCTGGGCAGTCACGGCAGCGTCATTCCGCTGTTTGAAGAGCAGATCAAACGGGGCGGTCCGGTGACGATTACGCATCCGGAGATCGTGCGCTATTTTA
The DNA here is from genome assembly GCF_937890665.1 of uncultured Subdoligranulum sp. Next base: position 12,721 of record NZ_CALADU010000086.1, on the reverse strand, counting down.
TGACGATTACTGAGGCAGCCCAGTTGGTGCTGCAAGCCGGCGGCCTTGCCAAAGGCGGCAGCATTTATGTGTTGGATATGGGTGAACCGGTCAAGATCATGGATCTGGCCAACCGGCTGATTCGGTTTTACGGGTATGAGCCCGGCGTGAATATGCAGGTCAAGATTACCGGTTTGCGCCCCGGCGAGAAACTGTACGAGGAACTGCTCATGGATACCGAGCAGGATAAGATGCGCAAGACCGCCCACAACAAGATCTTTATCGCGCCGCCTATGGAGATCGATCTGGCGGATTTCTACACCGGATTGCAGGACTTGCGGGCGGCGGCTCACCACAACGACGACGCAGTGGTAGAATGTTTGCAGCATATGGTGCCCAGCTATCATCCCAACCGTCGGGTGCGGGCCGACCACACGGTCGTGGCGGTCACCGGCAATACGGGGCTGTTCTCCAAGGAGGAAATCCAAAAGCAGATGGAGCAGCGGCAGAAGGAATCGGGCAAGGAGGAATAACGCCGTGTATCAACGTTACATCAAACGGCTGCTGGACTTTGTGCTTTCACTGGCGGCGGCTATTGTGTTGGCGATCCCTATGGCCATCATTGCGATCTGGATTAAGAGCGATTCCCCGGGACCGGTGTTTTTTAAGCAGCGCCGGGTAGGGAAGGGGAAAACTCATTTCAACATCCTAAAATTTCGCACGATGCGCGGGGACACTCCCCACGATGTGCCCACGCACCTCTTGAAAAACCCGGACAGCTATATCACCAAGAGTGGCGCCTTCCTGCGCAAAACCAGTCTGGATGAACTGCCCCAGATCTATAACATTTTGGCAGGGCAGATGAGCATTATTGGGCCGCGTCCCGCATTGTACAATCAGTACGATCTCATCGAAGCCCGGGATCGGGTCCATGCCAATGACATCCGCCCCGGTCTGACGGGACTGGCGCAGGTCAATGGCCGGGATGAGCTTCCGATCGATGTGAAGGCTAAGTACGATGGTGAGTATGCCGCACATCTGACTTTTGGTATGGACTTGAAGATTTTCTTCCACAGCTTCTCCTATGTGTTCCAACGCCGCGGCGTTGTGGAGGGCGGAACCGGTTCTATGAAGGACAAAGAACAGGGCCCGTCGTCAAAATGACGGACATTTTTCCCCGCTGAATCTGGCTTCAGCGGGGATTTTGTATGCCTGAATCAAAATTGTACAAGAAAATCTTGCTTTTTTCGTTAAAATATGTTGCAAAAGACAAGTTGATTGTGTAAAATATACATCAGGAGCTTTCTGTTTTCAGTCAGTTTACCAAAAGGCATTATGCCAAACCACCCAAATGAACCAAAGGGGAGTCACAGATTATGGCCAATAGGGTATTCCAGAACGTGGTCTACCAGATGAAGGAGGCCGTCGACCGTGTGGTCGGCGTAGTGGACGAGACCGGTACGGTTATCTCCTGCTCCGAGCTGGGACAGATCGGAGAAGTGCGCGACGGTGTGGCCGCAGTACGTCAAACGGCGGGGGATGCCTTTGTACGGGACGGCTACTCCTACCATCAATTTTCCAATGCAAAGCATAACGATTATGCCGCTTTTGTAGAGGGCACCGACCCCACGGCGGAACAGTTTGCCGCTATGCTGTCCATCAGCCTGCAATGCATTAAGCAGTACCATGATGAAAAGTTCGACAAGACCAATTTCATCAAAAACGTGGTGTTGGACAATATTCTGCCGGGTGATATCTATGCCAAGGCGCGGGAACTGCATTTTATCTCGGATGCCCAGCGGGTGGTGCTGCTGATCCGGGTCACCTCCGGCAACGATATTTCCGCTTACGACGTGGTAAGCGGTCTATTCCCGGATAAGCAGAAGGATTTCGTTTTCAATATCAGTGAGAGCGATACCGTCCTTGTCAAAGAGATCAAGCCCGACAACAACACCCGGGATATGGAAAAGCTGGCTACTTCGATTGTGGACACGCTGCAGGGCGACCATTACATCAAAGCTGTGGTGGGCATCGGTACCCCCATCAACAACATTAAAGATTTGGCTTCCAGCTTTAAAGAAGCCCAGATTGCTATGGAAGTGGGCAAGGTGTTCGACACCGAACGGCAGGTCATCAGCTACGACCATCTGGGCATTGCCCGCCTGATCTACCAGCTGCCCACCACCCTGTGCGAGGCATTTCTGCGCGAGGTGTTCAAGCAGGAGAGCATTGATTCGCTGGACGCCGAAACGCTGTTCACCATCCAGCGCTTTTTCGAGAACAACCTCAACGTTTCCGAAACGAGCCGTGGACTGTTTGTCCACCGCAACACGTTGGTCTACCGGTTGGAGAAGATTCGCAAACTGACGGGGCTGGATCTGCGCAACTTTGACGATGCGATCGTATTCAAGGTGGCCTTGATGGTCAAGAAGTACCTGTCCGCCAATCCGGCAAAGTATTAAGCAAGCGTGGGGCCTCCGCCTATGGGCGGAGGCCTTTTTTTGCGGAAAAGCCGGTGCAATCTCTGCCCGGGCCTTGAGCCGGGGCTTGAAAAGGACGTTCGGTTGTGCTATAATACTTAACTGGTAATTATCGGCTTACAGTCAAAAGCCTGAATGAATACAAACGAGGGGGATCCACATTTATGTCTGGACATAGCAAATGGAACAACATCAAGCGGAAGAAAGAAAAGACCGACGGCGCCCGCGCTAAGGTATTTACGAAGATCGGCCGCGAGATCGCCGTGGCTGTTAAGGAGGGCGGTGCCAACCCGGCTTCCAACTCCAAGCTGGCAGCGCTGATCTCTAAGGCAAAGGCCAACAGCGTGCCCAACGATAACATTCAGCGCATCATCAAGCGTGCCGAGGGCGGCGACAAGACCGAGTATGAAGCCATGACCTATGAGGGCTACGGTCCCGGCGGTGTGGCTGTCATGGTGGAAACCCTGACCGATAACCGCAACCGTACCGCAGCCAATATGCGCCATTACTTTGATAAGTTCGGCGGCAATCTGGGCCAGATGGGCTGTGTCAGCTTTATGTTCACCCAGAAAGGCGTCATCGTTGTGGATCTGGAGGACAAGGATCCCGATGAGCTGATGATGGACGCGCTGGATGCCGGTGCGGAAGATTTTGATGCTGGCGAAGAAGCAGCGCAGGTCACCACCACGCCGGAAAACTTCACCGCTGTTTGTGATGCATTGCAGGGCAAAGGATATACCTTTATCTCGGCAGACGTGGCGCAGGTTCCTGCCACGACCACCACGCTGACCGACCCCGATCAGCTGACCCAGATGGGAAAACTGCTGGATGCGCTGGATGACGACGACGACGTACAAAACGCTTGGCATTCGCTGGAAAACGAGGAAGACCTCGACCGTTAAAAGACCGGAAAGAGAGTGAAGGAGAAACTTTGCTCTCTTTTCTTGTATCTAACGAAAGGATTTTCTATGGCTGAATTCCTTTGTCCCCATTGCTTGCAGCCACTGCCGGGCGGGTATGGTGGGGACTGTCCCCATTGCGGACGTTCCCTGCAAAACCAAAATCCAGAAGGCGCCCTTCCCTTGGGAACCCAACTGGCGGAACGCTATACAGTGGGTAGCTACCTGAGTGCCGACGGAGATGGGCTTTGTTACCGCGGCGTGTTCAACGAAGAAAAGAAGTTTGTGCTCATCAAGGAATATTTCCCGGTCACACTTTGCAATGGCCGCAGTGCAGAAGGCGCCCTTATGCCCAAAGAGGGCAAAGAAGTTCTATTCAAGACCAGCCGTATGGACTTTAAGGATCTGTACGATGATCTGCACAATCTGACCCCAGCCACGGGGCTGAGCACGATTCTGGATGTGCTGGAGGAAAACAATACCGTCTATGCCATCGAGGAAAGTGAAAAGGGGATGACGCTGACCCATTACCTCAGCCTGCGCAGCCGCACGCTCACACCGGCCGAAGCCCGGACCCTGTTGCAGCCCATTATGGAAGGGGTGACCCAACTGCACAAAGCGGGGCTGATCCACCGGGGCATCTGCCCGGACAACATCCTGCTGCCCATCGATGGCACCGCACGGCTGACCGGGTACGGTACGCTGGCGCTGCGCACCGGCGGCAGCGAATTGAAGAGTCAGTTGTATCCCGGCTATGCAGCGCCGGAGCAGTATTCGGCGTCAGAATTCAGCGGCCGATACACCGATGTGTATGCGCTGGCGGCCGTCTGCTATAAATTGGTGACCGGCCAAACGCCTGTGGCGGCGCCGCAGCGCAAAGTGCGGGATAGTCTGGAATCTGCCCACAGTTTGGAAGCGGGCGTCCCCACCTGGTTTTCACAGGTACTGGCCTGCGCCTTGCGGTTGGACCCCGCCCGCCGTATGCAGACCGTGCCGGAGCTAATGAGTGCCCTGACCGACCCCAACGTGGCCAACGCCATGTTTGAGCGCGGGGACAACCAGATCAGCACCCGTAAAATTATGGGGGTTTCGTTGGTAGTCATTGTGGTGTTGGCCATCCTGCTAATTTGGAGCCTGTTGGATGCCGGCGGCAGCGACAGTAGTGGCAAAGCCACGCCGCCGCCCACCACAAGTCAGAGCGAGGAAAGCGACGCTTCCAGTGAAGCACCGTTGGAAACGGTCCCGGATTTGGTGGGCAAGCGCTATGCCAGCGAGATCAAGGACAACGACCTCTATACCAGTTACCGCATTGTGATGACGGAGGAAAACAGTTCGGAAATTCCGGCGGGCATCGTCATTAGTCAGGATCCGGTGGCAGGAACACTCAAGACCGAGGAAAACCAGATCATCCAGATCGTGGTCAGCAAAGGCCCCAATCTGGTGGAAATGCCGGATATTATCGGCTTCACCCAATCGAACGCCAGCAAGCAGTTGGACGAGAGAGGCATCCAGTATAAGATGCAGATCATCGAAAATGACGGCACGATGGCGGAAGGCTGTGTAGCCAAGACCGATGTGCTGGCGGGAACCAAGTTTGACGCCGGCAAAACGATCGTCAGCGTGTTCATCGCCGGGGAGCGGGACGACACTTTGGTCGCCACCACGGGCGGCGCTGACAGCGGCAGCGAGTCCTCCGCAGCATCCTCGGATTCCACCCAGACGCAATGACAAAGAAAAACCACCTGCTCATGGGCAGGTGGTTTTTGCTATGTTATTGGGGATCAGACGTACCCAAATCTTCTTCCATCAGCAGCTTTTTCAGGGGGAGTAATGCCGCCGGTTCAACACTGAAGGTCCGTACGCCTAAATGGAGGTAGATAGGAATGCGGGAGATGCTCTCAATGGTGATGCCGCACAGATATACTTCCACGTTGCGGGCCTGTGCCTGTTGAACGACCTCCTTGACCAGACGCTGTACAGCAGGATAATCCACCTGACTGACGGCAGCGTCGGAGTCCTGCACCAGAGCCAAGGTGTAGCGGGTCAGATCTTCAATGTCGATGGCCAGCATCTGGGCCCCATGCTCGATCAATTCTCCAGCCAAAAGTGCCGCCGAAGGCATATCCACAATGCAGCCGAAAGGCGGCGGTGTTATCTCCTGACCGGTCTGCCGCAGTTCGTTGCGGCAAGCCTGCACCTCTTTCAAGCAGGCATCCCAATCCTCCACACCGGCAATCATGGGGAAGAGCACCCGCAAATCGCCGTAGGGGGCCGCCCGCAGTAGCGCCTTGATCTGCGGCCAGAACAACCGGTGGCCGTGTAGCCGCTTGCGCATTTCGGAAGTCCAGGGGGAATCGTCGTCGGCACTGGTGTCGCAGGTACGTACGGCGATCATGGCACCGTCGGAATATTGCAACTTTTCGTAAAGCTGAGAAAATTGAGATTGCTCCGGCAGATCGTCCAAAATGACGGATTCGGTGCGCAGCAATCCAATGCCCGCGGCACCCTGCGGCAGCCACTCGCTGGGGTCAGCGGTGGCATTGGTGGCCGTCAGCAGATGGAAGGCAGTCCCATCCTTGGTGAGGCAGGGCAGGGAAGCCACCGGATCCGGGGTACGGCCATGCAGACGGCTTTCGGCAATCTTGCAGTCAGCCTGTGCTACGTGGGTGCCGTCAGGCTCAATGATCAAAGTGGCGGTGCCGTCGTTGGAGGCGTCCAAAATGGCGCGATGTCCGGCAGCCAGTGCGGCTACACCGTCCCCGAGCTGGACCACAGCGGGGATCCCCATGCTGCGGGCCATGATGGCGGCGTGGCTTACCGTGCTGTCCTGATTGCTGGCAAGTCCTAGGATCATCCGACGGTTCAAACTGAACAAATCGCTGGGGAAAAAGCGGTCGGCCACCAAAATGCTGGGCCGTTTGAGATGCAGCCGACGGCGGGGACGGCCATCCAGAATGTCGACCACCCGGCGGCAGACATCGCAGACATCTACGCTGCGCTCCCGGATATATTCGTCATCCACATTGCTGAGCCGTCCGGCAAAAATCTGTTCGGCCCGCTCCACGGCGGCGGCACCGCCGGCACCGGCAGCTATGTAGTCGCCAATCTCGTTGGTAAAAGACTCGTCCTCCAACAGCGCAATCTGGAACAACAAAATATCCGCATCGGGACCTTTGGTCCGTTGGCTCAACCGACGCAGCTCATCCTTGGCGAGCACCACGGCAACATCGTATAGGGCACGCTCCCGAAAAGAATCACACACGATGCGGTGTAGACCGGCGGTGCCATGGTCGATCTGTTCTACCGGACCAATCGCAATCCCTACGGACGCGGGTACACCGGCAAACGTATACATGATAAGCCTCCTTTGGCGATTACAACAACGGCGTTTCGGCCAATGCGCGGCTGACCAGCGCGGTGATAAATTCCTCCGGCACGGCTGCAGCCATAGCCCGTTCGGCTACCAGACTTCCTTCCTTGCCGTCCAGCAGGGCGGGAAAGCAATCGGCGGGATCTTTGTCGAAGCTACCCAAAAAGGTGGCAGCCAACAGTTTGGGCGTATAGGAGAGATCCTCCGGCACATGCAGCCGTTCGCAGGCCAATTCCAACGGCGCCAACGCACCCCGCGTGGGGGCGCTGGGGTTGGGAGCAAACGGTTTGGGATACCCGGCACGCTGCCGAGCGGCGCGCTCAACGCGGTCCATACCGGGCGCGCGGTCGTTGACCTGTTCCAGAATCCGCTGGTAGGTCTCGGCAAAGTGAGCCAAAAAACCGTCTTGATCGGGCAGGATCGCATAGGCGGTACCGCCTACCCGGCCAAACAATCGCATGGTGTCCAGATACCCCAGTGCAATGTTGCGGGCTGCACGGGCGGGGTCAAAGTCCAGCGTGGGGCCCAAATTCCAGTGGCTGCGCACAATGCGGGTGGGCAGCCCGGTGTGGTTTTGCCGCACGATGCCAATGCCATCGACATCCACGCCCAAAAGTTCGGTGGCTCCCATCGAAGCCGCCAGCGCCAACGGCATATTGTCTCGCCAGCCGCCGTCAATGTATTTCACGCCATCAATCTCCCGGGGGCGCAGTGCCGGGAAACAAGCGCTGGAGGCCAGCAGATAGTCTTTCAAGCGTCCTTGCGGAATGTCTTCGATGCGGCATTGGACGCTGCGCATCGTGGACATTTCGGTCATTACCAATCCAAAACGAATGGGCGCCCGGCGTACCGCATCCTCATCGATAAGGGTATCGATGCGTTCTGCCAAGGGTTCCACATTCAGCCCGCCGCTGCGGATCACGTCCAGAAAAAAGCGGTTCAGTTCCTCCGGGTCGCGGGTAGAGGGAACATCCAATACGTCATGGATTTCCAGCGACCGCCACAGTTCTTCCGCTTCCTTATCTTTGCCCATGGCAAACATACAGCCGTTCAAGGTGCCTACACTGGCTCCGGTGATGATAGCGGGATGCCAATTCAGTTCCTGTAAGGCACGCCACACACCGATCTGGTAGCTGCCTTTGGCGCCGCCGCCGGCTAACACCAGTGCACGGATAGGGGGGACGGTCTGCATGATGAAGCCTCCGATCTAAAAATGAAAAATAATTTCTGTTGATAGTATTATAACATTATCGAAAGGGGATTGCTACCAAGAATTGCGTAACATTTTCGGGATTTTGTCAGCTTTCCGGGGCAGGGCTTGCAAGAAGGGGAAGGAGCGTGTATCATAAAAGCATAGGTAAGAGACCCGGCAGTGGCGGAAGCGTCGCAGTGCCGGACCGAGGAAGGAGCTTATTTATGGCGAAGAAACCGATTTTGGTGGTCATGGCGGCAGGAATGGGCAGCCGCTACGGCGGACTGAAGCAGATTGATCCGGTAGGGCCGTCCGGTGAGGCCATCATCGATTATAGTTTGTACGACGCACGGCGCGCTGGATTTGAGACGGTAGTCTTTATCATCAAGCATGAAATTGAGGAGGCCTTCAAAGAGGCCGTCGGCGTCCGGGCTGAGCGTGCTGGATTTACGGTGCGGTATGCCTACCAGCAACTGGAAAAATTGCCCGAAGGCTTTACTGTGCCGGAAGGCCGTGTAAAACCGTGGGGAACCGCCCATGCGATTCTGGTGGCGGAGGAAGCCATCGGGGATGCGCCGTTTGCGGTGATCAACGCCGACGACTACTATGGGCCGCAGGGCTTCCAACTGATTTATGACTATCTGAGCACCCATGAGGACGGGGACCGGTACGCATGGTCGATGGTAGGCTTCCTGCTGGGCAACACGGTAAGCGCCAACGGTAGTGTCAGCCGGGGCGTCTGTGTTATCGACGAGCAGGGGGACTTGGTGAGTGTGACGGAACGCACCTGCATCGAACCCTATGCGGGCGGCATCCATTTCACCGAGGACGGCGGTAATAGCTGGACCGATCTGCCTGCGGATACGGTAGTTTCGATGAACTTGTGGGGGTTCACCCCCGGCTATATCGCCGAGGCCAAGGCGGGCTTTGCGGCGTTCCTGCAGGAAAACCTGCCGGTCAATCCTCTTAAATGCGAGTATTATCTGCCCTCGGTGGTGACGGCGTCGCTGCAGCGGGGCGAGGCCGGGGTCCATGTGCTGACCAGTGCCGATAAGTGGTATGGCATCACCTATCGGGAAGATAAGCCGGAACTGGTGGAAGCACTGCGCAAAATGAGCGCCGACGGGCTGTATCCGGCAGACAAACTGTTCTGATAAGGGTAGAAACCATGCAATATACGGTAGGGGAGATGGCCAAGCGGTTAGGCGTTGCGCCTTCCACCTTGCGCTATTATGACAAAGAAGGATTGCTGCCGTATGTGGAACGTTCCCATGGCGGCATCCGGATGTTCAAGGAAAGCGACTACGAGTGGCTGAGCATCATTGAATGCCTCAAACAGTCGGGGTTGTCCATCAAAGAAATCCGTCAGTACATTGATTTGTGCCGACAGGGCGATGCTACGATTTCGGAGCGGTTGCAGCTTTTTGTGAATCGCCGCCGGGCTGTTCAGCAGCAGATGGCCCAACTGCAAAAGACGTTGGATATGCTGGACTATAAGCTCTGGTTTTATCAGACGTCGGAAGCGGCAGGAACCACTTCCATTCATGATGGACAGACGGTGGAAGATGTGCCCGAAGCGTATCGGGAAGCCTTCCTCCATGCCCGTGGCCACGGCGAAAATTGATCTGACCTAAAAGAAAAACTCCCTCTGCCGGTTTCGTCAGGGGGAGCCTTTTTCGTAAAACAAAAAGGCAAGCACCGGGGTGGGGCGCTTGCCATAGTATGGATTATTCCAGATTGCCGGTCAGCAGCATAGCAGCAGTAAGGGCTGCCAGCGGGGCGGTCTCGCATCGCAAAATCCGCGGCCCCAGCCCTACCGTCACAGCACCGGCTTCTGCGGCTGCGGCGGCTTCCTCGGCAGAAAAACCACCCTCGCTGCCGGTGATCAGCGCTATGCGCTGTGTGCTGTCGGGGGTTAGCAACTGTCGTAGGGGCACGCCACCGCCTTCGTAAAAGAAGAGCACCTTATCGTAGTCTGCCATAGCACGGCAAACCGCAGAAAAGTTCTCCAGCGGCAATGCTACATGGGGAATCTGTGCCCGGCCTGCCTGTTTGGCGGCTTCAGCGGCAATACGGTTGTAACGTTCGTTTTTGGCCTCCTCCTTTTTGGGGGTGGCCACACAATACCGGCTGAAGAAGGGGATGATCTCGGTGACACCCAACTCCACGCTGTGGCGGATCACCTCTTCCAGCTTGCCTTGTTTCGGATAGCCCACAAATAAGGTGGTAGTCACAGTAGGCTCGGCCTTGCTGGGGGCGCCTTCGCTGACAGAAAATTCCACACGCCCGGGGGTGATGGCGGTTACGGTGCCGGTGTATTCCAGCCCATCCGGACCACACAGAACGACCTGCTCCCCGATACGGGCCCGCATAACGTTGGCCAGATGGTGTGCGTCGCTGCCGGTTAGGGCCGCTTGCCCATGGGCCAATTCTTTGGTAAAATAGCGGTGCGGCATGGTTATGCCTCTTTCTTTTCGCAGATGATGCAGACCCAGCCGCGCTTTTCCTTCACTTCCACCGGGGTCAGTCCGGCGGCGTTCAGGCCGTCCAGTACTTCCTGCTTGCGCTCGTCAATAATGCCGCTGGCAATAAAGCGCGCACCGGGAGCCATCAGCGCAGGCACATGGGGCGCCAAGGACAGAATGGCCGCTGCCACAATGTTGGCAGTGATGATGTTGTACTGTCCGCTGGCTTTGTCGGAAAGATCACCCACCAAGACGGTAAAGCGGTCCGCAACGCCGTTGCGCTGGGCGTTTTCCCCGGCGGTGCGTACACACATCGGGTCGATGTCTACGCCCTCGGCCACAGCGGCGCCCAGCTTTAGCGCAGCGATGGCCAAAATGCCGGAACCGGTGCCGATATCCAACACCCGCTCACCACCTTGTACCAGAGCGTCCAACGTTTCCAGGCACAGGCTGGTGGTCTCGTGGGTGCCGGTGCCGAAGGCCATGCCGGGATCCATGGTGATGGTGATGCGGTCGGTGTCGTACTGCTCCCAGCCGGGAACTACGGCCAGACGGTTGCCGATGTCCATGGCGTGGTAGTATTTCTTCCAAGCGTTTTGCCAATCCTCCTGCTCCACACCGGTGGTGTTGAGCTGGTAGGGGATGCCGCTGTTTTTCAGCCGCTCCTCGAACAGGGGCAAAACTTCCGCCGGGTTCTCGTCCGGGGCCAAGTACATGTGTACGATGACTACATCCCGGGGCTTATCCAGCAGTTCCTGCTCGATCAGGTCCACATGGGCGATTTCCCATGCCTGTTGTTCCAGATCGCTGTAATCCTCAATATAGATGCCGCCGTTGGCAACCATCGTGGCGATGGCTTCGGCGGTGTCTGCGTCGCGTTTGGCGACGGTGATGCTAATATCGGTCCATTCCATACACGAAACCCTCCGTTTCCAAGTACCTGTATTATACAGGAAATCCCCTTGTAATTCAATGAAGAAAGGAGAAATCCCCATGCAAATCCGTTTGCTGGACTGCGCTGCGGCGCAGCAAATTTATGAGACCCGTATGGTGCAGGATTTTCCTGCCGCAGAATTAAAACCCTTCACCGCGGTGCGGGAGATGATGCAGGCGGGCATCTATGAGCCGCTGGCTTTGTACGACGAGGACGGCAACCTGCAAGCCTATGCTTGGCAGGTTCTGCTGCCCGGCCGGCGCAGCGCCTTGCTGGACTATTTTGCCGTGCGTAAAGACCTGCGGGGCAGCGGGATCGGAACACAGGCACTGCATGCCTTGTCCCGCCATTATGCCGATCGGCTGGACGATCTGATTCTCGAATGCGAACACCCCGAGGAAGCGCCGGACCGCGGAGTGGCGCAGCGCCGCATTGCCTTTTATCTGCGGGCGGGCGCTTGTGCTACCCGTATCGAAAGCCGTGTGTTTGGTGTGCGGTATCAGATTCTGACGCTGCCTTGCAGCGGCCATGCCGAGGATGCTGTGGTAGGGCAAGAGCTGAAAGAACTCTACCGCATGATGGTCCCCGAACCGTATTACCGCGGAAATGTGATATTTTACGGCCCGTAAGGGCATACTACCCCCCAAGGGGGCGTAGTAACGATGAAATTAAACCCAAAAGAGTATGCCGACATGGTATCCCGAGCGTCGCCGCCTTCGCCCGTCGTCAAGGATTGCCTGTGGGCATTTTTTGTTGGCGGCGGCATCTGCCTGTTGGGCGAAGGCCTGCGTCAACTTTTCCTGCTTTGGTATGACGCCACATGGGCGGGCACACTGACCAGTATTGCCCTGATATTTTTGTCGGCGGCCTGTACGATGATGGGGTGGTATCAAAAATTGGCTGCCAGAGCGGGGGCGGGTACGCTGGTTCCCATTACAGGGTTTGCCAACTCGGTGGTCAGTCCGGCTATTGAATTTAAAGCCGAGGGCTGGGTCACCGGGGTGGGGGCCAAGATCTTTGGTATTGCAGGGCCGGTCATTACCTACGGCACAGCGGCTTCCGCTGTTTGGGGGCTGCTGTACTGGCTGTTGGGAAAGGTCGGGTGAAGTATGCCGATCCGCAAAAAAGATACAGTCTTATTTGAAAAGCCACCGGTGATTGCAGCATGGGCTGCAGCGGGCGGCAAAAAGGAAAGCGAAGGTCCGTTGGCGTCGGGATTCGATTTTCTTACACAGGACGCCGCCTTCTCCCAAGCGGAGTGTGCGAACTGGGAACAGGCCGAAAGTTTGTTGCAGCAAAAGGCGGCGGAAGTCTGTCTGCGCAAAGCAGGCAGCAGCCGCAAAGCGGTGGACTTGGCGTTGGCCGGGGATCTGCAAGCCCAATGCACGGCCAGCAACTATAC
>NZ_CALADU010000085.1 GCF_937890665.1 uncultured Subdoligranulum sp. | reverse complement strand
ACCAACGCCCCCCGCACGGTCAGCAGCGTCAAGCGGTCGATGGGCAGCGACACACGCATCCCCATCGACGGCAAATGCTATGCCCCGCAGCAGATCAGCGCCATGATCCTGCAAAAACTCAAGGCCGACGCCGAAGCCTACCTGGGCGAGCCGGTGACCGAAGCCGTCATCACGGTGCCCGCCTACTTCAACGACGCCCAGCGCCAGGCCACCAAGGACGCCGGGCGCATCGCCGGGCTGGAGGTCCGGCGCATCATCAACGAACCCACGGCCGCCGCGCTGGCCTATGGCCTGGACAACGGCCGCGCCCAGACCGTCATGGTCTACGACCTGGGCGGCGGGACCTTTGACGTTTCGCTGATCCAGATCGGGGACGGCATCGTGCAGGTGCTGGCCACCTGCGGCGACAACCACCTGGGCGGCGACGATTTCGACGCCCGCATCGTGGACTGGCTGGTGGACCAGTTCCGCCGGGAACACGGGCAGGACCTGACCGGCGACCGCGTGGCCATGCAGCGCCTGCGCGAAGAAGCCGAAAAGGCGAAGAAAGAACTTTCCGCCGCCACCCAGACCGAGATCAACCTGCCCTTCCTCACCGCCGGGCCGGAGGGGCCGGTCCACTTCCAGGCGACGCTGACCCGCGCCGTGTTTGAGGAACTCTGCGGCGAACTGGTGGAGCGCACGGCCCTGCCGGTGCGCAACGCCCTGAGCGACGCCCACCTGAGCGCCAGCGACTTGGACCAGGTATTGCTGGTGGGCGGGTCCACCCGCATCCCCGCCGTGCAGGCCAAGGTCCAGCGCATGGTGGGGCTGGAACCGTCCCACGCGCTGAACCCCGACGAATGCGTGGCCCTGGGGGCCGCCGTGCAGGCGGGCCGCCTGGGGGGCGAGGAACTGGCCGGCGCGGGCGAGGACCTGCTGCTGATGGACGTGACCCCGCTGACCCTTTCGGTCGAAACGGTGGGCGGTGTGGCGACCCATCTGATCGAGCGCAACGCCACCATCCCCACTCGGTTCAGCAAGGTGTTCACAACGGCGTCGCCGTTCCAGTCCACAGTCGAGATCAAGGTGCTGCAGGGCGAACGGGAATTTGCCAAGGACAACAAGCTGCTGGGCACCTTTACGCTGCGCGGCATCAAGCGGGCGTGGGCCGGGGTGCCCAAGATCGAAGTGACTTTTGACATCGACGCCAACGGCATCGTCAAGGTCAGCGCGCGGGATCTGGATACCGGCCGGGAACAGGGCATCACGATCACCGGCTCGTCCAATTTGAGTGAGGACGAGATCCAGCGTGCCATGCAGGAAGCCGCGGCCTTTGCCGGGCAGGACAAGGAGCGCAAGGCCGCGCTGGAAGTGCTGAACGCCGCCGAAGCCGCCCTTTACCGGGTGAACACGGCGCTGGGCAGCAAGTCCGGCAAGGCGCTGGACCGCGAGACCCGCGGCCGCATCAAGGAAGCGGAGCGCGGGGTGGAACGGGTCACCCGCCACAAAAAGGCCGAAAAGCTGACCCCCGCCGATGTGCAGTCCATCCGCACCGCGCTGGACGCCCTTTCCGCCGTGGCGGCCCCGCTGGTCGCCCAGTGGGAGAGCGAACAGTCCAGCCAGCCCCGGTGAATTTTTATCAGAGTTACAGACTGTCGAAAAGATTTAGAATCCGTTGCCAGCGGCGGACATGCGCCGACGCTGGCAACACATACAGGGAAATTTTGCGGCAAATTGTGTATGAGGCCACAGGCCGATTGCGCGATTTGCCGCAAAATTTTGTCGAAGGGGAATCCAAAGGGCTGCGGAGCCGCGCGCCGCCTGCGGCGGATGCAGCAAGGCGGAGCAGGGGCAGCGGTCGCAGAACGCAAGCGCCGCCCCAAGGCGCGCCGCGGGATGCGGGAACTGCAACCCGGTAAACAGGAGCGTCCGGCACGCAACTGTTGCCCTCTTTGCAGCGTGTCGGTTTTTCTGACACGCTGATGCCCCACGTCCCCGGACGCGGGGCCTGTTTTTGCAGGGCTGGGTTGGGAAATGCTGCCGTTTTTGTGGTAAGTTCTGCCGCCTGCCGTGCCCGCGGAGGGCGGCCGGGCGGCGTTTCCCGCTTTGCAGGGGCGGCGCGGGGGCACGCCGCCCCTTTGGCAGACTTTTGACGATCATTTACTTTATAAAAAAAGCGTGCTATAATGAAAATGTCCCAAGGTGGGACGCGTTTTTTCACATAGACAGGAGGAGATACCAATGCACTATGTCGATCAGGCAAACCACGTATCGTATCTGAGTTGTGTGGAAGACCTGCTGTCTACGCAGCAGGTGCGTTCCATGAAGCAGTGGGGGCATCATTTTTCGGTCACGACCTACGACCACTCCCTGTTTGTTTCTTACGTTGCGTTCCGGCTGGCCCGCCGCTGGAAATGCGATTACCGCATGGCCGCCCGCATGGGGCTGCTCCATGACCTGTACTTGTATGACAGCCACGACCGTTCGGCGCATCCGGGCAACCAGTGCTTTGACCACCCTGTGGCCGCGCTGAAAAATGCCCGCGCGCTGCTGGACCTCAGCGAAAAAGAGGAGAACATCATCATTTCCCATATGTGGCCGCTGGCCAAGACCATGCCGCATTCCAAGGAAGCGGTGATCGTGAACCTCGCAGACAAGATGTGCGCCACGTTGGAAGTTTCCTATCTGTCCCGCCTGAAGCGTATTCAGCGCTGGATTCCCGATACCTCTGCCGCCATCGCAGGATGATACATTGTAAACCTGTATAAAGCCCGGCGCGCCTGCGTGTGCAGACGCGCCGATTTGCTGTGCCGGGCGCGAAAAAACGGGGCGGCAGCGCGGAAAATCTTGCCAAAAGCCCTTGACAAAATGCGGGGGGGGGGTATCATGGTTAGTAAGTTCGTTCGTAATGATACCGCCTGTAAAAAGGGCGGCCCCGTATTTTTCGGAGGTTCTTCGGAACGGTCAAACGATAGAGGAGGATGTTGAACCTTATGAAATTGGCAGTACATGGAAAACGTACTCTGTCGCTGGCGATAGCGGCCGCCATGGCGGTCTCGCTGTGCAGTCCTGCCATGGCACAGTCTGCCACGCCGGAAACGGCAGTGGTAGAGGAATCGGCTGGGGAAGGTGCCGGGAACTTTGAGACAGACGAAGCTGACAAACTGAATGCCCAGCTCATGACGCTTGACAATGGCGGCGAAGATGCGGAAAGCACCGTGACGGCAAATGACGATAATGCCGCCATGATCGGCGATACGGGCTATGAGACCCTGACTGCGGCTATCGACGCCGTGGCGGACAACACGCCCACCACCATCACCCTGCAGAAAGATGTCAACGAAGGGACTGTTATCATTCCCGCAAACAAAATTATCACGATTGAATTGAACGGTCACACGGTCGCTGTCAGCGGCGCCTACACTGCAATCGTGAATTCGGGTGATTTGACTTTGCAGGACAGCACAGGGAATGGCGGTGTTTCTGCGACTGATGCACATGGGTCCTGTGTGGGATTGGATAATAACGCCAAGAATGCAAGGCTTACTATCAAATCCGGCAAATACGATGCCAACGACGGCACAATACTGACTGGCAAGGCTACCGGCGCCACCATCAACATTGAGGGCGGCGAGTTCTATTCTGCCGACAATGCGGTCATCATGGGCAACGGCAGCGAGCGAGAAGGCGCGCCGAATACCATCAACATTTCCGGCGGTACTTTTACGGGTGCGATCCGTTCCGAGGGGTACATTGCCTGCGGCATTTATGCGCCGTGGAAAGATATTGTCACGGTCAGCGGCGGTACCTTTGACATTACCGATGGTGCAGGTATCGTGGCCCGCGCCGGGTCGGTTACTGTGAGCGGTGATGCGACCTTTAACGTCACCGGCAATATGCAGGGCTGGGTCGGTGACAAGAGCCAGGAGTTGCCTTGTTCTGTTTTTGTTTTTGATAATACCAATCCCGCCTACCCTGCCGTGACCGATTCTGATAAAATCAAGGTCGAAGGCGGCAATTTCAAGGCGGACGTTGACGTTATTGCCGTACTGTCCGACGAGGATACGAACAAGCGCGTGGAAGTCACCGGCGGCACCTTCTCCAGTGACCCCAGTGCCTTTGTGCCGGAAAACTGCACGGTCACTCCTGAAAGTGACGGCCGCTTTACGGTCGCCCCCTTGAATGCAGAGAATGCCGTAGCTCAAATCGGCGATCGCTTCTATTCGTCCCTGGTGGATGCCATTGCAAATGTGAATAAAGGGGAGACCATCGCCCTGCTGAAAGATGTGGACAACGCCGAGGGCGTGTCTGTGCCAAGCGGGAGCGAGTTTACGGTGGATTTCGGCGGTCATACCTATACGCTGAACCAGCCGGGGGCCGGGTCTCCCAACACCGAGACCAACGGTTTCCAGTTCTTGAAAGACTCCAATATCACCCTCAAGGACGGCACGATCCGCATTTCTGAGCAGAATGGGCACGGCGGTGCCGGTAAACCTATCGGACGTATTATCCAAAACTACGCTGATTTGACGCTGGAAAATATGCAGATCTATGCTGCAAACCAGTGGACTGATGAAAACTATGCGTTGAGCTTCAACTGCGGGAACATTACCTTCACGGGCAACACCAGCGTGTACACCACCAATCCCGCCAATACCATTGCGTTCGACGTCTGCTATTGGCTAGATGGCGGCTACACTGAGGGTACCTATGTTACTTTTGATGAGAATTATACAGGTACCATCGAGGGGCTTATCGAGTATAATAGTACCGACCCTGCAAAAGGGACACTAACCATCAATGGCAACGGCCAATTCCAAGGTGTGAAACTCTCGTCCGAGTCTGTTAATGGTGTGACTATCTCCATCACCGGCGGCAACTTTGCTGTGGACCCCAGCGACTATCTGGCGGACGGCAAGACCGTGGTGGCTGGCGATCAGGCGGGCTACCCCTTCAAAGTGACTGACGCCGCGGCGAACAGTGAACCGGCAGAAGTCGTGCTGGAGGAACCGAAGGTGGAAAACCCGGCCGCCAACGATGAGACTGCTACAGACGAAGAAAAACAACTGGCCGTTGATTTGGGCGAGAAGCTCGACAATGTAACGGTGGAACAAGATGAACTGCGGCTTGCCGCTTACACTGTAGCCAATGAGAATACTGTGACGGAAGACGAAGGCAAGGACGAATTGGAAACTGCCGGTATTTCTGTAGGCGATAAAGATGTTTCCATCGTGGTCCAGCCATATCTGGACATTACGCTGACCGATACGCAGATCAGCGACGATACCCGTAACTTCACGCTGGATATCACCCCCATGTACCGTAAGGTGGCGACCACGGATGCAGATAACGTGATTATACAGGGAGAAGATGAGGGAACCGCCAACGCCGTGGTGCTTGGCAAACCTGCCGAACTGCCTGTGACCCGCCCGGTGGAGATCACCGTCCCCCTGACGCCCGATTTTACCGATAATGATACGTTGCTGGTCCATCATCGTAAGGACGATGGCACCCGCTATGTCTATGATGGCACGGTGAGCGAGGGCAAGGACAATGTGACCTTCACCAATCCCAACGGCTTCAGCCTGTTCACCATTTCCACCGACCTGCGCAAGGCGGTCATTACGCTGGACGGCGTGCAGACTACGCTGACGGCGGAGGATCTGGGCCAGCCCCTGCCTGCTGCCGAGAAACCCGGCTATACCTTCCAGGGGCTTGCTTTCGAGGGGATGGAAGGCACCTGGACCGTTCTGACCGAGGACCTGCTGAACAAGCTGGCAAACCTGTATGCCGAAAAGAATACGCCCACCGCAGTGTACACGCAGAACCCTGCCGGCGAAAGCGGAGATACGAACAACTCCGAAACGCCTACGTCCACGCCCGCGCCGACTCCGGCCCCCACGCCTGTGCAGGATGACGGCACGGTGTATTACACCTGCCCGGCCTGCGGCTACCATGACTGGACGGCTACCGCCGACGGATACCAGTGCGACCATTGCGCATACCTGGAATCTGCCAAGCAGCTTTCCAGCTATGGCAACGTGAAGGGTGTGTATGAACCGAAGGCCGCGGCCGCAGGCAGCGCCGCCGCGCAGAGCGCGATCCCCCAGACCAGTGACGAGAGCAACCCCGCCCTGTGGGCCATGCTGTGCGCCCTCTCTGCCGCCGCGCTGCTGGGCCTGGGCATTGTGCACCGCAAACGGCAGTAAAGTTTTGGTGATCTTATAATCCTATAACCAGCCCCGCCCCCGGAACGTTCCGGGGGCGGGGCTGGTGGG
>NZ_CALADU010000084.1 GCF_937890665.1 uncultured Subdoligranulum sp. | reverse complement strand
AATCCCATGGCCATTGCCGGTACGCTGGCCATTATGACAGGCGGTGACAAGGAGGCTTTTGAGGAAGTGAAGCCCCTGCTGGAGTGCATGGGCACCCCTGTGTACGTGGGCGGCCCCGCCAGCGGCAGCGTCACCAAGCTGGTGAACAACATGGTGGCCGGCGCCTACCTGGTGGCCATGGCCGAGGGCTATGCCTTCGCCGCCAAGGCGGGCATTGACCTCCAAACCACCTTCGAGGCCACTCGCGGCGGCTTCGCCGGAGGTCCCCTCTATGACAACAAAATTCCCAAGCTCATTCACCGGGACTACGAGCCCGGCGCCCGGGTGGCCGTCCACCGCAAGGACATCCTGAACGCAAAACACTATGCCCACCACTTGGGTGTGGATACACCCATGACCGACGTGGTGCTGCAGGTGATGGACTGGATGAACGACAACGGCCACATTGACGAGGATCAGATCGCCATGGTAAAGTATTACGAAGACAAAATGGGCGTGACGGTGGGAAGCGCCGACTGACCCTGTCCCACGGAGGTGGATGGAATATGGAAGCTGTCCGATATGCCCTGCAGGCGGTCCTGCCAGTGGCGCTGCTGCTTTTGCTGGGCTGCCTGATGCGAAAACGGGAGCTGGTCTCTGAGCACTTTGCGGCGGAGGGAGACCACCTGTGTATGCGTTTGCTGTTCCCGGTGCTGCTGTTCCGCAGCATCTCCCAGGGAGAGCTGGCGCTGGACAGCTGCCTGCGCAGCATCGCCTTTGCCTACGGTGTCATCGCGGTTTCCCTGCTGGCGGGTATTCTGCTGATCCCCCGGCTGGTCCATGACAGAAATCAGATCGCGGTGGTCATCCAATCCTTATACCGGGGCAATTTCACCCTGTACGGTATCCCGTTCTCCCAACTGCTGGGAGGGGCGGGCGCGGCAGCTGCCGCATCGGCCATCGCGGCGGCGACCCTGCCGGTGCTGAACATCGCCGCGGTAGTCATGTATGCCTGGTACGCCGGGCGGGAGCAGAGAAGCTGGACACAACTCCTGAAGGGCATCCTGAAAAATCCCGTTCTGTGGGGCGTGTTCCTGGGACTGGCCTTCCGGCCCTTCCATATGGCCCTGCCGGGGCCGCTGGAGAGTCTGACCGCCAGTCTCGCGGCCATGGCCTCGCCGCTGGCCTTCCTGACGCTGGGGGTCAAGCTGTATGGCGGACGGGTGCCTGCTGGACAGAGGCGGCTGACAGGGGCAGTGGTGCTCTTCAAACTGCTCATTATGCCTCTGCTGGCCCTGCCGGTGGCGATCTGGGGCTTTGGGCTCCGTGGGACGGAACTGATCCCCGTGTTCTTGTTCACGGCGGCGCCGTCGGCCATCACCACCTATCAGCTGGCCGGTGAATACGGCGCGGACGACCTGCTGGCCGGCAGCATCGTGACCATCTCCACCCTTTTTTCCTCCGTGACCCTCTGCCTGTTTGTGGCAGTGCTGAAAAACTTATCATTGATTTAATCTTCCCTTTCTGCCCCTTCAAACGCAAACTCTCCCGCGTTTGAAGGGGCCTTTTTGTCCGCAGTGCTGCCAGCACCACTTTTGGCCACAGTTCAACTGCATTCACACTGTGGACTTACATCTGCGCTGTGCCGGAGATCACATATACAAAGGAATATGCGCTTTCAGCGGAGACTTTAGCAATAGATAATATAGCACAGACTATTGCAAATAAAAAAATTCAAAAAAGACCAACATAGTAGAAAAAGGAAATGCAACTTTCGTTGTGACCGTCTGGGATTAACATTTACATGAAGGATTAAGGGCCTGCTCCAAAATGTTAAAAAATAACAGGCGTATATCTTTTAAAAAAGCACATGAAAAGGATGAGCAGGGGGCATCCCCTGCTTTTTCACAGATAAGGAGCGTTATTTCGGTTGTAAACTTCGTTCTTATTTGGTATGCTGAAAACGGCAGAAGACATGGCGGGCATGGAAACAAATGACTCGAAGATGCTTACCAGCGGCGTGGTGGATATCCTTGGCGTTAAGTTAGATGCCGTAATCTTATATGGGGCGTATACCAGTTAGGCTCAGCATGCAGAATCAGATATGACATTACCGCAACCTTTGCGGAATAGCCATCCCAAACTGACTACAATTTTCAGAAAGTTATCAATTGCGGACAGGCTTTCTTTCTTTGTTTTGCGACGCAAATTTTGAGGTGGCGCATGAACTTGCGCTACCGACAGAGTGAGCCGCATCCGGATTCGGATGCGGCTCATTTGTGATCATCGCCACACTCTTGATGTACGGACTTTTGACGATCAGCCTTGCCATCCGTCATCATCCTTCACGGATTCCCGTACCCGCTTTTCAAACGAGATACGCCCGTTGGTCTGTTTCACATTCCGAACGCTCTCCGCGCGGCGCCGGCGCAGGTCCTCCTCGCTGAACTGAAAGCTGTCCGCGATGATCCCGGAGAGCATAAGTGGGGAGACACGAAAGAGCCGCCTCCAGCCATACCAGCCTACTGCAATCTGGCTCCTGAAACTGTGTATATTGAGCATCTGTACCTTATACTAACACCTCATTAGATGCCCCAATACTGCTCACATCGAGTAATGATGAAAATATCCCTGCCCTGGTGGGCGATGATATAATTTCCTTATGCAGACAGAGGTTTCCTGCTTTACGCTTGTTCCTCATTATTAGACTCCATATTTCTCGCTCTACTGCGCTTCCTTTTCACACCGAATCGGTTTGGACAAGTCGCCATCTCGTGGCTTACGCTAATTTATCTTGTCACTGGGTACTCGTGGCGGTTCTGTATTGTACTCTGTCGGTTCTTGGAGAGCAACCAAAATCCGTTCCATTGCTTTTGCGGGAATCGGTTTCCGATCTTCTCAGCAAAACTACATACAGTGGCAATGAGTGTCCAGATATCGTATTCCCGGCTTGGGAATGTCCCTCATTCGTACAATTATGGGAAAAAGTTGGCCGGATAAAGAACATCAACTTGTCAGAGATGATAATTTCTGTTATACTTCATCCATCGGATGAAAGGGGATGATACAATGGCAAAAAACAAATTAGTTTCCCCTGTTGTGAAATGGGTCGGTGGAAAGAGACAACTTTTGGATGAAATTGTTCCGTTGTTTCCCAAACGAATGACTACTTATTGTGAACCTTTTTTAGGCGGTGGGGCAGTCCTCTTTTGCCACCAGCCGAAAAGCGCCATCGTCAACGATCTCAATGGAGATTTGATGTTAGTGTATGAAGTGATTCGCGATGACGTCGAGGATCTAATTGAGGATCTGCAAAGACACGAAAACACTTCGGAATATTTTTATGCACTCAGGGACTTAGATAGGGACAAAGAGAGCTATGGGGCCATGTCGAAGGTTAAAAGAGCGTCCAGAGTTATTTATTTAAACAAGACTTGCTATAACGGCCTCTTTCGGGTAAATGCTTCCGGAGAGTTCAATTCTCCATTTGGACATTATAAAAATCCAAGTATTGTTAATGCACCCGTTTTGCGCGCTGTAAGTAAGTATTTATCAGAAAATAATATTGAACTTTTAAGTGAAGACTTTGAGACGACTCTTCAGCGCGTTCCAAGGGGTGGGTTTGTTTATCTTGATCCTCCTTATGATCCGGTGTCAGATACCGCAAGCTTTACCGGATATAACAGCGGAGGTTTTGATAGAAATGAACAGATCCGGTTGAAAGAATGCTGCGATATTCTTACTCAACGCGGTGTAAAATTTTTGCTTTCGAATTCGGCTACCAGTTTCATCAAAGAACTATACAAAGATTATACCGTAGCAACAGTACATGCAAAACGAGCAATAAACTCCGACGCCAGCAAGCGAGGGGCTATTGAGGAGGTTTTGATTCGGAACTATGGGGCTAAATGATACTGCTTGGGAAATCTTATTTGACAAATATCATATTTTAGATGAAATTTCGAAATATGGGATATTTACCATTTCTGCAAATCAGATTAGAGAATTTCGCGAACCAAGGTTGATGACCAAATTCGATCATAAGGTTAATCTACCTCAAATCTTTTCCAAGAATAATTTGGCAATTCTACCTATTACGCGAGGCGATTATGTCATATCCCAGTTTTCGGCTTATCAAACCTTTGACCCACCAACGGAATATTATCAAACCGTCAAAATTCCTGCGCATATACAGAGTCTTATGCCCAAATATTTAGTCAGTGAAGCTATTGCGTTGAATTGTGCAAATGCTTGTGGAATCTTAAATGATTTTCTTGAAGATACGGAGCTGGTCCCAACCGTGAGTGGTCGAATGAGTTCCGGAAACTTTGAGTTTGATATCGCTACAGGTAGGGGAAAACAATCCCTAACAGTGAGTAATTCTCAAATTGAGATTGATGCTGCCTATGAGGGGATAGATTATCTTTCACTATTTGAGGCTAAACATGATATTTCAGATGATTTTTTGGTGAGACAACTTTATTATCCGTTTCGTGTTTGGGAAAGCCGCATAACAAAAAAAGTTAAGTCGGTGTTTTTGGTATTTTCTAATGGCGTATTCTATCTATATCAGTATGAATTTGCCGATCCTAAGAACTATAATTCTTTGTGTTTGGTGAAGCAAAAGAATTATATTATTTCACCTGAAATTTCACTTGAAGATATTCAAAATGTTTTGGAGAATATATCTATTTGTGAAGAACCCGATATTGCATTTCCACAGGCAAACAGTATGCCGAGGATCGTTAATTTGATGGAATTGCTTACTGGGCGTTCTATGACGAAGCAAGATATCACCTCCGAATACGCTTTTGATGAAAGACAGACCAATTACTATACTGATGCAGGCCGTTATCTTGGCTTCATTGAAAAAGTGAAGAATGAAGAAGGAGCAATTACTTTCCAACTTTCAAATTTAGGACGAAGCGTAATGGAATTGGAATATAAAGAGCGACAGCTTGCTATTGTGTCAGCAATTCTCAGACATCGCGCTTTTAATGAAACACTAAAAATAAATTTGAATTCTGGGGAAATGCCAGATGCAAATGCGATTGTGCAGATAATGAAAGAATCGAATTTGTACCATGTTGAGGCAAATAGCACATATTACCGCCGCTCCTCAACAATTATTGGATGGCTCAACTGGATTTTAGGATTGGTGGAAGAAAGCTGATATATTTATACTATACTATTGACATATGAGCACGTGGTTGTATTCACAGAAGGAAATTGCATTGACAATTGGAAATGATAGGTATAAATTGTAATTAATCTAATGAGAGGAGGGAATTGCAGTGAGCAGGGTTTGCAAGCACTGCGGTAGACCGCTAAACGAGTCACAATATGCTCAAGAAATGGCGCTAAAGTCCTGCCCGAAATGTTCTGTTGAAGATGGGGAGGAGCATATTTTCTACTCATATCCACAAAACTTTGGGAAAAGCGTGAAGAGAGTTTCTGCAAAAATCCCTGATGGTGCACAGAGTTGGTGCTCTCTTTGCCGAGTAGAAGATTTTGGACCGCATTTGGGCGGAAGACGTTGCAGCGAAGTTTTGTAATGATTCCGTTTGCGACATTGTAACAACGTGTTGTCTAATGTTGTTTGACCCACACCGTGACCCACACGGGGAAACGAGCGGATGGAAACAATGGAGCGGAAAGCTCTAAAGACCACGCATCTCTGAAACAAAAAGGCCCCGAAAGCACTGGAAAGCAGTACTTTCGGGGCTTTTAACCACTTGGTAAGGATGAGGTCTCCGGTTCAAATCCGGATAGCAGCTCCACAAAAACCGCTCTTTTCGCTTGGAAAGGGCGGTTTTGTTTTGCTTTTTGCGACTTTGATAAGGTACAATAATTTTCGCAAATTGAAAAGCAAACAAAAGAAGACATGGTTT
>NZ_CALADU010000083.1 GCF_937890665.1 uncultured Subdoligranulum sp. | reverse complement strand
GCGGCTGCCAGTTCCACTTCGCCCAGATCCGCCGTGTAGATGCGGGCTTTGGGTTTTCCGCCACTGAGTGTGGCGGAGAGCGACATCTGGATGGTGCCGTTCTGCGCTGGCTTGACCAGCAGATACCGTCCGGTGGAAGCTGCTGTTATGCCATCATCACTGACGCCGTAGCCGGCAAGGTGAAGCCCGCTGGCATCGGTGTGATCGCCGGCCGCCATGCCAAGACGCAAGGCGGGGGCATTTTCCCCGGAGGGAGCGGCGTCATAGATGGCCGAAGTTTCCACGGCGGTAGTCTCACCAAAAGTCCAGCGATAGGCGGTATGGCTGTCATCCCAGGCGCCGGTCACTGCATCGCCGGCAGGGGCCGGCGTTTCACCGCTGCCCGAACCGCCTTCTTCTCCGCCTCCGCCGGGACCACCCGGCACCTCGATGGTGAGCAGCCGCAGGTCGGTGATCTGCGCCGGGGAATCATTGTATGTGACAAAGCCGTATACATGGCCGGCGGTCAGTGATAACTGCCAGGTAACGGGGTCCGAAGCGGTGGCTGTGCCTATTTCGGTCCCGTTTTTGTTCAGGCCGCTCAGGTCGGCAGCAGCCTCCACCGAATCCAATTCCCCAAGATCCTGGTAATAGATCCGGCATTTGCGGTTGTTGGAAGCTTTGTCAAACCGGACGCAGATCTCCAGTGTACCGCTTACCGCCGGGCGGACCAGCAGATAGCGTCCGCTTTCGGCGGCGCTGGCAAAGCCCTTGGTGTCGTCGGGTTCCAGGCAGCCGGCACCGGTAAAGGCGATGCCGCCGGAGGAGATGCTGTCCCCTGCAGCCAACCCCGCCCGGATGGAAGCATACGCATCGCTGTAGGAGACAGCGGTGGGGCTTTCCCCCGCAGCCATCTCGCCAAACTGCCAGATGTAGGCCGTCGCTTCCTTGTCATAGTTGCCGTAAATCGCGCCTGGCGGGTTTTCCCCCTCTGCCAATGCCGTTACCGGCAGGCAGAGGACCAGGAACAGCGCCGCCATCAGCAGGCTCAGTGCTTTTTTCATTCCTCGGCTCTCTCTTTCTGTTGAGCTGTTTTTTCACCCGTTGAAGGTCTCGAATTCATCCATGCAGAACCGCTTGTGCATAAAGCGGTAGCGGAACCGTACCAGTTCGTTTTTGGCCAGCACATCCTCCTCGGTGCCAGTGTATTGGCAGCGGATGCAGTAGTATTCCTTCTTGTCCTCGTCGTAGAACATGTCGATGTCCAGATCCCGCATAAAGCAGGAGGGGCAGCGGTAGTTCAGTCTTCCCTTGCCAGCTTGAGCCATGTGGTGAATGCCTCCTTCTCTTTGATGGTGCCCTTGTACCCAAGGGTGAACATGGGGCTGAATGCGTAGCCCTCCTTGTAATAACCGGCGGCATCGCGGCCGCTTGCCGTCATCGAGACGACGGTGCGGATGGGCGGTACCACCGCCCGGACCTGCTCAGCCCCGGGAACCACGCACTCCCGGCAGAGGTAGGAGTAGTCCAGCTCATGGTTGTCGCCGTCCTTGTCGGCGTACAGGCGGATGCCCGTCATATCCTCGGGGTATTCGGTGGTGCCGTAGCAGGCCACCATGTACTCGTCGATTTCGATCTCCGCGTCGGGGTCGCTCATCTCCAGGATGCGGCGGTCGATGCGGATGTCGCTCTCCCCTTCCACAAAGGTGAGTACTGTCTGCAGCGTGAGGGAGCAGTCAGAAAAGCGGATCTCCACCGGGTCCAGGATCAGTTTACGGGCAGTCCGACCGTTTTCCAGCGTTTCCGCACGGAAATGGGCGTGGGTGCGGCAAAGGCAGAGGTCCACCTCCTCACCGTTGTGGCGTAACTTGGCCGAGCGGACGGTGCCCTCCCCCGCATAGTGAGTGAAGTATCCGGCACGGTATTTTTCCTGGATCAGGAAGGGGTAGGAGCAGTCCTGCACGTGGGGTGTGCCGATACCCACCGGCCATTCCAGTTTGGCAGCGTAAGGGCGCAGGTCCACAATGGCACCGCCCTGGTCCATGTTGACGCAGGCCCGCATAAAGGGGTCGCAATACCAGAACAGCTGCTTGTCCGACCCGTAGAGGATGTCCCGCCAGAGCGCACACTCGGGGGTGGTGTAGCCATGGGTCTGGCGGTAGAACCCGGCAAACTCGCTCATGGTCATATCGGTGAGCTTGCCCTCCTGTTTCAGCTTGCCATAGTAGGCGCAGCCCTCCTCGTAGGAGTGGAGCAGCAGCTCGTAGGGGGCTTCCCACCGGCCCATTTTGTTCATCCAGCCCGGGCCTACGAACATCATGTTGTAGGCGTAGCCGTCGTTGAACTTTTCCTGGTAGCGGTACTGGTCGATCAGGTTGTACAGGTAGGGGAACTCCCAGGTCTTGGTGTCATAGATCATCCCCCGCAGCACATTCTGGGGATGGGTGCCGAAGTTAGAACCGTTGCCGTCGTAGCAGGCGATCAGATCCCGGGACAGATGGGGGATGGCCACGATGCCGCTGTCCTCCGCCTCGTTGGCGGCAGGGGCGTGGGTGTTGGCCCTGGAGGGGATCCAGGGGGCCCAGGGGCCGCCGTCGAACAGGGTGTACCAGCTGTTGTTGCAGGTGTGGTAGGCTTTGGGGCCTTCCTCCCAGCAGGTGGCCACGGCGCATTGGATTGTGGGGTACTTTTCCTTGATGTAGTTGATCAGCGGGGCGTCCATATAGTAGCTGCCGGTGGAGGCGGGGTAGAAGCCGAACCGGTCATAGAATTTGCCGAACACATCGTCTACGATCTGCTTCTTGGTCTCCAGATCGAACATCCAGATGCAGAAATCCTTGGTGCGGTACTTTTTGCGGAACTCCTCGCAGGAAAGGCCCAGCAGCGTGGAGCCGATCTCATCGCCATACACCTCATGGTCGTGTTTGGCCAGGGCCACCGCCTCGTCGTTGAACAGGCTGGCGTAGGTCATCTGGATGGTGGTCTTCAGCCCGTTCTTGTGGGCGATGGCCTGCTGGGTCTTGAAGATATCCAGGCTTTCGGTCAGCAGGGTCTTGCGTCCCAGATCCTCCTCCTTGCCCTGGCCGGTGACCTTTTCGGCGTACTCCGGCACCATCTCCGGGCGGTGGATCAGATTGAGGATGAATTTCGATTCCATATACACACTCCTTTGTATTTGTGATCTAAGGCAACACCGCACAGTTCACACCTGGCGGTTTGGTACACGTCACACTGTCCATTGCACGCCATCTGCGTCGAGAAAATGCTCGGGTATACATCCAGTATTCCCTGCGCTTTTCTCTTGGCATCTGACGTGCCCTGGCCGTCGTGCCGCGCACCAGAATTATGCGATGTTACCCTAGGTTACTTCCCTGGGGACCGTCGGAAGAAGGGGCCGCAGGGCTTCGGTCAGGGTCCGGGCCATGGCGGTATGGGCGGCGGGGCCGGGGTGGTCGTCGGCGGCCCGCTGGCTTGGGGGTACGGCGGGCAGCGGGACGTAGAGGGCGGTGTCGCCGGTAAGCTGGCCGTACTGCCGGATGGCCTCCCGGATGCAGGGCTCCATCACCCGGGTGGAGGTGCCGTAGCACCAGACCAGACGCGCCCGGGGAACGCACTGGTGCAGATGCTGCAAAAAGGTAGTTCCGGCGGCGGTAAAACAGGCGGCGGAGGGGGCGTCGGGCAGACCGTCGGGCCCGGCACGCAGGGCAAAACCGTCCTTCCAGGGGGCGGACCGCAGAGCGGAGGCATCGTTGTTGCCCAGATGGACCACCACGATGTCGGGCTGCCAGGAAGAAAAGTCCTGGGGCTCCCGGGCGCCCAGGGCTTCCGTCCCGGCGTCGGGCAGCAGCCCGCAGACGGCGTCGTAGTACAGCGGCATCGCCTTGGTGCGGTCGTTGTCCCACCCGGTGCACAGCCCCCAGCCATTCTGGGACAGGATGCGCAGGTCCGCGTTCAGATCCCGGGCCGTCCGCACCGCATAAAGGCCCTGGGTGGAAAAGACCATGGAAAGGGCGCCGTGCAGTCCGGACCCGCCCGCCAGCCCCTCCCCGCTGGAGATACTGTCGCCGATCACCTCAATTTTGTAAGGGCGGAGCGGTACGGCGCGCAGCGTCCCCTCGCAGAGGATCGTGTCCAGCGTCAGCAGGGAGCGCGGGTCCCGCGCCATGGGCTGGGTCTCCTTGAACAGCTGCACCCTGTGCCAGCTGCCGGCGGGCATATCCCGCCAGACGGTCACCCGGTTTCGGCCCCGTTCCAGGGGTTGGCGCAGCACGGTGGCGCCGTCCACCTCCACCCGCACCCAGGGCTCCCGGGTGGAAAAGTCCGCCCGCAGCACAAAGGTCAGGGAACGGGCGCAGGTCTCCAGCTCTACGCCGGAGGCCGCCCAGAACAGCGGCAGCGGCCGCCGTTCCAGCGTGCGCCCGTGGCGCAGGATGCGCGGGTCCAGCGGGGAGATAGCCTGCATCATTCTGCGGCCTCCTTCCCCGGCTGCGGGACGAAGGTCACGCAGCGGCAGCGGCGCAGCAGCGGCCCGGGGCCGGTTTGGGGCAGGGTGCAGTCCTGGAACTGTACATCGCGCACCTCGTAGCCGGGCTCGTCGAAGCCCTCCACCTCCACCGGGCGCACCGTCTGCCAGGCCCCGTCCACCAGGGCGCGGCCCGTCAGGGTCAGCCCGGAGAAGGAAAAACCGGAAAATTCCGGCGGGTGGGGGGCAGGGACGCCGTCGTTGTTGTAAGGCACGGCGTGGATCAGCACCCGGGGCACCCGGCAGTCCCGCACGGTGATGTCCCGCACATAGCCGCCCCGCTGGGGCGTGCCCTTGATCTCGATGCCGTAGGCGGAGTTGTCGATGTCGCAGTCCCAGATCTGTACCCCCTCCACGCCGCCGCTCATCTCGCTGCCGATGGCGATGCCGTGGCCCAGCTCGCTGGTGCAGTCAAAGATGCGGATGTCCCGGGCGGGGCGGCCGATGCGGTTGCCCTCGGGGTTTTTGCCAGACTTGATGGCCACCATGTCGTCCCCGGTGGCGAACCGGCAGGCGAACAGCGTGCAGCGCTGGCTGGAATCGGGGTCCCAGCCGTCGCCGTTCCACACGCCCTCCGAGCGGAAGGTGCAGTGGTCGGTGACGATGTCCTGGCAGTAGATCATATGGACGTTCCAGCAGGGGCCGTCCTCCAGGGTCAGGCCGGAGATGCGCACGTCGGCGCAGTTGCTCAGGTTGATGAGCCGTCCTCGCACCCGGCCGGGGATGGTGTTTTCGTTCTCGCAGCTGGCCACCAGGGCGGCGTTCTTTTCCAGGTACGCCTGCAGCTGCTGCCGTTCCCTTTCTATGGTGGCCAGGGCCAAAGCGCGGCCGCCGCCCCGGATGGTGCCATGGCCATAGATACGCACATGGCGGCAGCTGGGCCCGTCCTTGTGGCAGAGGCAGCCCAGGTTCAGCAGGCTCTGGTAACACTCCTGCTCGATACCCTCGAACCGGGACCAGATCCGCGGGGTGTAGTCGTCGGGGTCCCGGCTGCCCTGCAGCACCGCCCCCTCCTCCAGATAGAGCGCCATATCACTGTGCAACCGCAGGGCGCCGGTGAGAAAGACCCCGGCCGGAAGGTAGACTTCCATATTCCGGCCGCAGGCGTCGATGGCCGCCTGAAGGGCCTTGGTGTTCAGGGTCTTGCCGTCCCCCACAGCGCCGAAATCCCGCGCATCCAGCCGGGGCAGCCGTGGTTCGGTGGAGGCCCGGCTGGTTCCCAGGGACTGGCCATCCAGCCAGACTTCCAGGGTGTATTCGGTAGAGGGGGCAAGTCCCGTCAGGGTGCAGTGGGTGTGGGGCACCGTCACCGGAAAGCGCCCCCCGGCGCAGACCTCGTAACGGCAGTCCGCCGGTGCCCCGGCGGG
>NZ_CALADU010000082.1 GCF_937890665.1 uncultured Subdoligranulum sp. | reverse complement strand
TCCCGTGCTTCCGATCTGCCCGCCTGCAAATCTGCCAAGGCTTGCTGCTCCTGCTTAGCGTCCAAGGGTGCCGGCAACGTATCCGCCCCGTTGATATAGTGCAGTTCTTGCGGCGAAAAAAGGCGCAGACACAACAGATACAACGCCCGGTTCATCTGTCTAAATGTTTGCATGTGGCTTCCTCCTCCATTCACAAAAAATCTCTTCCATACAAAGCTTCATAACCATCACTGCCAAAAGATTGCGGCGCGAAAGCCACAGCACTTCGCCCCAATGCCAAAACGCCATTCGGAGTAATCAGTCCGATTTGCCGCACAGCAAACCCCGGCAACAGACTCCTCTGAGAGGCCGTTTGGCAAGGGATCAATCGCAGACGTACTCCGTCTGGCGGCTCCCCCGGAGACTTTCCATCAAACCAAGCCATAAGATATGTTCGGATCGTTTCTGGCAATCGATTTTTGGCATCCGGAAAACTAACTACCAACACCGGCAGGCATGTGATCGGATCTTTCAGATGGCATCCGGTATCCAGCATCGCGCGCAGATGGACAGGCAGGCCGGCCAATTCCACCTCCACGCCAATGGTCTCCGGCGTAGGTTTTCGCCGCTCCAAGACGCGCGCTCCTATTTCCACTGCAAGACACCCCGCAGCAGAAAGCCCCACCAGTAACAAAGGCGACACCCTGAGATATACCGTCAAATTTCCTGTTTGCAAAAGTTTTGTACCGGTTTGCAAAACCACCAGCAATGCCAGTCCGGCAATCAAAATGTTCATGGCAGCATACCAACATGCGGCCGTCAACAATCGCACTTTATTGGCTGTTCCGAAGGTGACCGCCGTAATTAAAAAAGCGGTCCCTACCTTGTATAACAGTTGTATGGCATAGGGTTGTTCCGGCACAAACAGAACGAGTGCCGACAAAGCCGCCACCGCGCTGCCAAGCAGCATGCGGATAAAAGCTGCGTGCTGTCCACTGAGTACACCTGCCGCCAGCAGCAAAAAGTAGGCAGTTAGAAAGTTGACGAGCAAAAGCACGTCCAAATAGATCACCGTTTTCGTTTCACCGCCCCCTATACGCGAACACTGTTTTCTACCAGTCTATGGGGAGAAGGAGATGAAAATGCGCAAACGGTGAAAGACACAAAAAAGCGACCCGTCTCCCTAGGAGACAGGTCGCTTTGCCAGAAATCAGCTTCTTTATTTGAGTTCCACCACGGTCACACCGCTTTCGCCCTCGCCGTAACGTCCCAGCCGGAAACTTTTGACCGCTTTATGAGTACGCAGGTGTTTTTGAATGGCACTTCGCAATGCACCGGTACCGTTGCCGTGAATGATATACAAAGTCTGCTGTCCTCGCAGCATACCACTGTCCAAGAACTTATCCACTTCTGCCAAGGCTTCCTCTACCGTATAACCAAGCAGATTGAGTTCCATACTGGCTTTTCTGCCCTTGTCCAACTGTACCCGCGTGCTGGACCGGCGCGGCTCACGCACAGGGCGCTTTTCCATCTTATCCGGTGCTCGCAAGCCGGAAAGCGGCACCTTGGTTTTCATAATACCCGCACGTACTTCCACCATGCCATCCCGGTCCGGCCGAGCGGTCACCGTGGCCAACTGATTGAGCTCTGCAATCACAACCTCTTGCCCAATCTGTACTTCTTTCAATGGTACATATTCCCGTTTGACCGGCTTGGCGTCAGTCCGCTTAAGAAGATTTTCTGTGTCCTTGCGGGCAATTTCCCTTGCGCGGATGGCGCGCTGTGCTGCATTGGTTTTCTCGTCTTTTTGGATGCGGCGCAGTTCATCCGTCAGTGCGTACGCCTCATTTTGCACCTGCTGCATCAGTTCATGAGCTTGACGGCGGGCATCCTCTAACTCTCGTTGCCCTTTTGCCACCAATTCTTCCCGCTTCTTTTCAGCGCTTTCCAAGGCATGCTCTGCTTCATAGCGTGCCTTTTCCGCTTCTCCCTGCGCCTCTTTCAGCTGTAATTTCAAGTCATCTAGTTGTGCCAACACACTGTCCAAACGCTTATCGTCATTGGACATATGATTCCGTGCCGCATCGATGATCTCCTGAGGAATCCCCAGCTTTGCGCTGATCAAGAAAGCATTCGATTTACCGGGAACACCCACACTAAGTTTGTAGGTGGGCATCAGCGTTTCCACATTAAACTCGCAGCTGGCATTCACAACGCCGGGGGTTTCCAACGCATACACTTTCAGTTCCGCATAATGGGTCGTGGCCATCAGCAGGCTTCCCTGACGGCGCAACCGTTCCAAGATGCTCACCGCTAAGGCGGCGCCTTCGGCGGGGTCTGTACCAGCCCCCAGCTCGTCAATCAGAGTCAGCGTTCCTTTGCCGGCCCGTTGCAGAATGCCGCCAATACGCTTCATATGGCCGGAAAAGGTGGACAAACTTTGCTCGATACTTTGCTCATCACCAATATCAACCAAATATTCACGGAAGGTGCAGACCACGCTGCTCTCATGAGCAGGAATCAAGAAGCCATACTGCGCCATCGCATTAAGAAGTCCCGCCGTTTTGATGGAAACAGTTTTACCGCCGGTGTTGGGACCGGTAATGCCCAACGTGTCATACTCCTCACCCAGCGTAATATCCACCGGGACCACCTGCTTTTTATCGATAAGCGGATGGCGAGCCCGATTCAGCCGGAACCGAATCGTATCGCTGACGGTAGGCAGAAAGGCGTTTTGTTCCACCGCCAAGCGCGCCTTGGCCAGCAACAAGTCGATTTGCAGCATGGCGTCGTAACTGTAAGAAAACTGCGGCTCCAAAGATCCAACCTGCGCGGAAAACGCGGAAAGAATCCGAGTGATTTCCTCTTGTTCCTGTGCACGCAGCTGCATGATCCGTGCATTGGCTTCCACCACTGCGGTGGGTTCCACAAAAATCGTTGCACCCGTGGAGGAAACATCGTGAATAACGCCCCCCACTTCGCCGCGATATTCTGCCCGCACGGGAACTACGTATCGCCCATTACGAAGCGAAACAACCGCATCCTGCAAAAACTTGTTAGTGGTAGAATTTTTAATGATGTTATCCAGCTTGGTGCGGATGGAATCTTCCGTTTGGCGAATTTTCCTGCGCAGATCATGTAAAGTCATGCTGGCAGTATCCGCCATTTCCTCAGGTGAAAGGATGCTTTCGCTGATCTGCTTTTCCAATACCGGCTGTGGAGCAAGCGCATAAAACAAATCATCTGTCGGCAACATATCGTGATCGCTCAGGCCATACCATTGGGAAAGTCCCGCGAAATTGCGCAAGGTGGCGGCAATTTCCAAGAGTTCACCCATAGAAAGGATGCCGCCTTTCTGGGCGTGAGCCGTAATACGCCGCACATCTGATACACTGCCGAAGCGCGGACTGCCATTTTTGATTAGCAACCCATTGATGGCATCGGTCTGCGACAACGCAAAGCGTTCTTCTTCCGGTGTCATATACGGTTCCAGCGCCTGCATTTTTTCTTTGGTTTCGCGGCAAGCGCACAGTTGTACAGCCCGCGCTATGATTTTATCCAGTTCCAGTGTTGTTTTATAGGAAGTATCCATGAGGGATGCTATTTCTCCTTATTCCAGTACAGTTTTTAAAAAGTCAAGGCTTTTTAGGCCATGTTCCAAATGTGCCAGCAAATATTGTTCGCTGACACGAGATAGGTCCTTTAGGCTGGCCGGCGCCAACGTGAAAGAAAACAGTTTGCGGTCTTCCGCCAAACAAATATGCCGGAGCGCATACAGTGCAGCGGTATCCAAATTGGGAATATGGCGAGCTTTATCCGCACAAGCTTCACAGAGCAGGTATCCTTCTACGGGGTCCAGATAGAACTCTCCGCCATCATAACGCCCACATTCTGCACAAGCCAGCAAATTAGGCTGGTACCCTGCCATACTCATGGCACGCAGCTCATAAATGGTTTTTAACTGCCGCAAAGGCAGTTTTTTGGTGCCGATCATATACAGGCTATTCAGCAGCAACCGTAGCTGCGCATCTGCTTCCGGCGGTGCGGGAGCAAGTTCTATTGCAATCTCAGCCATGTAGGTAGCCAAAGACATGCCTTCTACTGTTTCCGCCACGCCATAGAACACTTTTTTGACCTGCGCCGAATCCACAAAGTAGTGACTTCTTCCGCTGGTCAAAGTAAATTCGGAATAGCAAAACAAACCGGAAGCGCTAAACAGTTTATTCTTTAACCGAAGACTCCCCTTTGCGGATGCCGAGACAATCCCCAAATCAGGTGTCAGCAGTGTCAGAATCTGATCCGCTTCCCCCACTTTGACTTGGTGGAGCACTACCCCCGTTGTCGCAATCTGCATCGGTATCCTCCCGCAGCAAAGACTGCCGCGTTTTATAGTTCAAGTAATCATAAATACTTCCGGTTTGCAAAAAACGCGCCCAGTCCCCTGCCAAACAAGCCATCTTGGCTGCCCCCTTT
Source organism: uncultured Subdoligranulum sp. (assembly GCF_937890665.1). Next base: position 6,771 of record NZ_CALADU010000082.1, on the reverse strand, counting down.
CCGCTGTTGCTATCATAGCATAGTAGAAAGGGAAAAGTTGTCCAACGGCGGCACCGCAGCAATGGTCAAGGCTTAGCGAACCCCAACGAATTCAGTAGTTGCTCGTTATCCCGCCAATCTTCACGCACCTTGACCCAACACTGCAAGTTTACTTTTACACCCAGTAGTTCTTCAATATCCAGCCGTGCGGCCGAAGCGATCTTTTTGAGCATCTGCCCGCCCTTGCCAATGATCATCCCCTTGTGACTTTTTCGTTCACAGTAGATGTCCACATCAATGTCGATCAAGTCTTTGTCGGGGCGCTCTTTGAATCGCTCCACCACCACAGCAATGCCGTGAGGGATCTCTTCCCGCATAAACAGAAGCGCTTTTTCGCGCACCAATTCTGCGACCAGTTCTTTTTCCGGCATATCCGTGAAGGCATCGTCATCAAAATAATGGGGGCCTTCATTTCCGTACGGCTTAAGCAGTGCAAACAGCTCCTCGCACCCTGTACCGTCTTTGGCAGAAACGGTAACCACACTGTCAAAGCAGCCAAAGTCTTCGATTTGCTGTTTGCGCTGCGCAAGTGCCGAAAAGCTATCCAAAAGATCCACCTTATTGATGACTGCAATAGCTGGACCACCTTTTTGCAGAGCTTGGATCATCTTCAGCTCCGAGTCAGTAAACTCACCGGCCGGCTCGAACAGCATCATCGTCACGTCCACGTCTTTGAGACTTGCCGCCGCCGTCTGGGTCATTCGTGCATCCAGTTTATTGCGGGCTTGATGAATGCCCGGGGTATCCATCAAAACATATTGCACTGGTCCTTTGGTGATCACACCCGTGATTCGGCTGCGAGTCGTCTGAGGCTTCTGGGTGACGATTGCCACCTTCTCCCCCACCAAATAGTTGGTCAGACTGGATTTTCCCACGTTCGGACGCCCTACAAGCGCCACAAAAACGCTGCTGGGCATTTCAGGAATCGGTTTTGCCATTAGGTTGTTCGCCTTTCTGTGTTGAATCATAACGGAAAATAAAACGGTAAGCCGGTACAAGGGCAATCACGCACACAATGCCCAGCCACGGAAATTGGCACAGACGTCCCCACAGAGCCATCCATTTGGGAACGATCAGCAAAAGACCTATCGCCAAAGCTCCCACTGCCACAACCAGCACTGCGCCGGCGGCCATATCTTTCGCGGCGCCGGCACTCCACCAGTGGGTAGTGTCCGGCTTGTCCACCGCGCGTTCAACAGCGGAGTTCATCAACTCCATCCCCAAGACCGACGCAATACACAGCACGATCAAACACCATTCCACAGCCGAAAGCCCCGCCAGCCATGCCGCCACGAAGGCATAGCACGCCGCACAAAGATGAAAACGGAAATTTCTTTCCTGCTGCACAGCGGCACGAATGCCGTTCCATGCATAGGCAAATCCGCGGCCGAAACGGCGAATCTCAGATTTCATCGCTGGTGTACGAAACGGTACGGGGCAAGCCCAATTTAATCAGTACCGCTTCTTCCTTTTCCCGCATACGTACTGCTTCCAGACCTCCGGCTTCGTGGTCATAACCCAGAAGGTGCAGCATGGAATGTACGGTTAGGTACGCCACCTCGCGCTGTAACGAATGACCATACAGCTCTGCTTGTTCCATGGCCCGTTCCATCGAGATGACAATATCCCCTAGGATTTTGCACCCGTTCTCCTCGTTGATGTCATATTCGCCGTTTTCTCCCATGGGGAAGCTTAGTACATCCGTAGCCGAGTCTTTGTCGCGATACTGCTTATTCAATTCATGAATCCGGTTGTTGTCCACGAATGTCACACTAATCTCGGCAGATCCGTCAAATTTTTCAAAATCCAGTACTGCGTTGCAGCTCCGCCGAATCAAAATTCGCAGCCCGGAAGGAATTTTGACAACGTTCTGATCATTGGTAATCAGCACTTTATTGGACATAGGGTATCGACCTCCTGTATATATTATCGCCGGGATGCCTGCCCGGCTGCTTTTTCATAAGCTTTTACAATCTGCTGCACCAGACGATGCCGTACCACGTCTTTTTCAGTCAGGTAAACCTGCGCAATGCCTTCAACATCCCGCAATACCGTCAAAGCATCCACCAAACCACTGCGGACCTTATCCGGCAAATCTACCTGCGTCACATCGCCGGTAACCACCACTTTACTTCCCACGCCCATACGGGTCAAAAACATCTTCATCTGTTCCGGGGTAGTATTTTGCGCTTCATCCAAAATAATAAATGCATCGTCCAATGTGCGGCCCCGCATATAAGCCAACGGTGCCACTTCAATAATTTGCTTTTCAAACAATTTCTGAAACGTTTCTGCGCCGAGCAGATCGAACAATCCGTCGTACAACGGTCGCAGATAAGGATCCACCTTATTTTGCAAATCCCCCGGTAGGAAGCCCAACTTTTCACCGGCTTCCACCGCAGGACGTGTCAAAATAATGCGGCTCACATCTTTTGACTTAAAAGCTTTTACAGCCATCGCTACGGCCAAATATGTTTTGCCTGTACCGGCCGGTCCTACGCCAAAAGTAATTGCATGTTTTCGAATTGCGGCCAGATATTCCCGCTGGCCCAGTGTTTTGGGGTGGATCGGTCTTCCTTTAGCCGTTACGGCCACAAAATCATCCGTCAATTCCCGCAGCCGTTTTTCCTCACCATCACGGGCCAAGCTAATGCAGTAGCGTACGGTTTGTTCCTCCAGAGGGGTGTGGTTCTGCATCAAAGTAACCATACCATCCACCGCATGAGCGGCTGCATCCACATCTTTTTCAGCGCCGCTGAAACGCAGTTCCGAACCGCGGCAAACCGCCGTAACCCGGAACTCTTTTTCTAATAGATGGATATTCTGGTCGCAGTTGCCAAAAATGGCGGCTGCCAGTTCAATACTATCCAATTCAATGGATTGCTCTGCCAAATTTCTTACCCTCCATATACGATACATCATGGTAACCCATTCAGATTATATCACAATTTTTCTCAAAAGAAATTGTCTATTTTGCACAAAATTTTTCATATTCTTTTGACGGCACCCTTTTATGCGCCTGCTTTTCCCGCTTTAAGGGGTTCCGGTAGCTATATCTGCACAAAATTGATAGGTAATGGTACAGGTTTCGCCTTGTTCATCACGGGTAATTTGACGCTGTTCTGATTCAATTACCGCATCCGGAAATTCCTCGCGCAGTTGGATTCGACAGGCACGACGAGCCAGCGCTTGTGCCTGCTGGGAAGAATAGGTAATGTTCTGAGGGGAAGCCTCCCAGATCGTTTGACGATACATACATCCCGGCAAACTCACTCTTCCCAAATGCAGCGGCTCCCATGTTGCCTGCATGCTTCCTTCTGCAAAATCAGAATCAGGCGCAGCAATTTCCCACGGATGCCCCAACAAATATAGGGTCTCCTTGTTTTCACTTTTTCCATACAGGCATTCTGTCTCTACGGAATATGGTTGGTATGCGGTATAGCTTTTTTGTACGCGCCCCAAAACTCGTCCCGCCGCACCTTGCAAAACCTCTTTTTCTTCCCGCCCCCATCGCACCACATCTACCAAAAGCTGTCCTTGCTCCACAGTCTGCCCCACTTCTACCGCCGTGAACCCGCTCTGGGTTTCTACGGCAACAATTTCTGCCGCAGCTTTCGCATATAAGGGATGCATCGGAGCCTCTTCTTGGATGGTTTGATACTCCGCCGGTGTACTTTCAACGGACACACAGCCGCCCGTAAAGTTCAAACTAACCCAACCGAAAATATCACTTTGCTCTAAAGCAACATTTTGTGCCGCAGCCAGTGTTTCATCATCCAACCATACGCCTTCGTAAATCCCCGCTTGATAAAGAAGCGCCCGCATTCGCGTAGCTTCAGCTTCTTCAAGGTTTCCAAAATCGATCGTCCAGACAAGCCCCCCAAAGCATTGCAAAAGCAGCATAAACAAGCAACTGCCCAGCGGGATTCCCGGGCGGCGAAGTAGCTTTTCTGCCCAACGTCCGGGACCGCGACGATATAATACGGTGAATTGCCAGCCACCCTGTCGCGCAAGTGCGGCCAATTTTCGATAATCAAGGCCTACCGCACGCGCAGTAAAACCATCCGGTTCCCAGCGCAACTGTGCCAGCCGAATTTCCTGCGCAGCCGCCAAATTGAGAAATCGCTGCAAATTCTTTCCCTGCACCCGAAACACAAAATCGTCTGCGGCCCAAACGCTACGTTGCATGCTCGGATGCCTCCCATTTATTTTGAAATGTAATGTGTTGAATCCGTCCAGCCAGAATCAGCCTTTTTCCTGCCAAAGATTCTATCCGAAGTTCTGTGCCATAAAATGTTACTATAAAGTTTCCCATGTCCAGACAAATTTTTTCTGCCCCAAAATCCAGCACTTTGCGGCATCCTTCCGTCATCAAATACCCACCGCGCAATTCAAATTCCGGTAAACGATAAAATTGTTTGGTCGGTTGTGCCAGCATACCGCGCAGAGAAGCCCCTTTGGCAGGGGTGCGTCTCGGCTTATATTTCGGACGTTTCATAGCCCTGCCCTCCCGCAAGAATCCTTGATCCCTTCAATATACGTAACCGGAGGTCTATTCTATGAATCAACACTGGAAAACCGTGCGCCTTCCCCTTCTCCTTTGCGGAATTTTCTCCTTTTTGCTGCTGCGCAATCCCGGTTTGGCATCGGAAGGATTTCAAAGCGGCTTACAACTTTGTATGCAGACCGTACTGCCTGCGCTGTTTCCCTTTTTTGTAGTCTGTGAATTGTTGGTTGCCTGCCCTTTACACGGCACAGCGCTGAGACTTCTTGCCTATTTGTTTGGATTCCGGCAAGAAAAAGCCGGCCTTGCCCTTTTACTTTCTTGGATTGGAGGCTATGCAGTCTGTGCCCGCCTCACCCATCACCTTTCTCGTCATGGTGAACTTACACGTCGGGAAACTGATCTTCTATTGTTGTTGGGCTGCTGCTCCAGCCCCGGGTTTGTAATCGGTTGTGTGGGAGGACTGCTATTGGGGAATCTCCGTCTGGGTGTACTTTTGTATGCTGTACAAATTGCCGCCAACCTTCTTTCTGCCGCATGCTGTTTGCCGTTTTTACCCTCGCAAGATACATCCGCGCTATCTCATCCTGATACGGCCGCCTCGACACCCAACTTTTCCATGGCCTTGAACACAGCCGTGAACAGTTGTATGCAGGTTTGTGGATGCGTTCTCTTTTTTCGTATCGTCAGCGCTGTCATGCAACCGTTTCTTCCCCCTTATCCGATCGCACTTCCTATTTTTAGCGCCCTTTTGGAAATCAGTTCTGGATGCTTCGATTTCGCCGCACAAGGTGGGCAGTGGGCATTGTACGGCTGCTGTTTCTGTCTCAGCGTATTGGGCCTATCTGTGTGGGCGCAGCTTTCCGTACTCTTGCAGGGAACAGGATCGCTACGTCTTTTGGCTGTAAGCCGTTGCATCCACCTTTTTGTATCGTTCTTTTTGATACGTATGCTGGTATGCTTTTTACCCGGAGCCACCGCTGTATACAGCACGTTGACTTCCCGTGTCATTCCGACACATCGTTTGCCGTGGGATGCCGCCTTTTTAGGATTTTGCTTTATTTGTGCCGCACTTTACAAGGTTCGCCAAAACTTCTATAATTAATAAAGTATATTTCTTTATTTTGGGGTGACGCTATGTTTAAGAAAGTATATTACGGCAGCAAGATTGCACCAGCCTGCGCTTATTGCTTACATGGAACCCCGGCGTCCGACCCCAAAATGATTCTATGTAAACTGAAAGGTGTGGTTTCTCCCTATTACTGCTGCCGTCGCTTCCGATACGATCCTCTTCTGCGAGTACCCCACCGCCAAGTTCTTCCGGAATTGGATCCCAAAGATTTCACGCTGGAATAATAGCAAAAGGAGTCCCTTATGGAACAGCCCAAACGCAATCGACGTCAAGAGCTGCGTCTTCTCTGGAAGGAGAAAAAAGCCGTCACGCTGGTCTACATTCTTCTTCGCACCTCTGTGCTGCTGGTCATGTTGGCACAGATCTTCAACCGAAATTTTGAGAACGTTTTCTTGTGTGTACTCACCTTACTTTTGTTTTCCTTGCCCTCTTTACTGGAGCGGAAGCTGGATATCGATCTGCCTAACACGCTGGAAATCATCATTCTTTTGTTCATCTATGCCGCCGAAATTTTAGGAGAGATCGGTGCCTACTACGTGACCTTCCCGTATTGGGACACCGTATTACACACCTTAAACGGTTTTTTGTGTGCTGCAATCGGATTTTCCTTGCTAGACATCCTCAATCGGCACAGCCGTGCTCGCTTTCATCTTTCCCCCTTATATCTTGCAATCGTTGCCTTCTGCTTTTCCATGACGGTTGGCGTGGTATGGGAATTTTTCGAATGCGTAATGGATCAGTTTTTCTTTCTGGATATGCAGAAGGACAGTATCGTTCATAGCATTGGCACAATTTTGCTCGACCCAACGGGTGGCAATCATCCCGTGGCGCTTCATAACATTGTGGATTTGATCGTAGTGCAGGCGGACGGAACCCAGACCGCTTTGGGGCTGGGCGGCTATTTGGATATTGGTTTACTGGATACGATGGAGGATCTTTTTGTCAATTTTATCGGCGCGCTTATCTTTTCGATTATCGGCTACTTCTATGTACGCAGCCGCGGGCAAGGGAAATTTGTCAAACGTTTCATCCCCATCGCCAACAATAGCACCCCGCTCTCGAAAGAAAAAGGTGAAGAATCCAAATGAATTTCATA
>NZ_CALADU010000081.1 GCF_937890665.1 uncultured Subdoligranulum sp. | reverse complement strand
AATGACTGGCAAACGGCACTGACGCCGGTCTACTTGAACCTGTATTACCGGCATCTGGATAAGTTCAACCGCATCAAGACGGTGTTTACTATCCATAACATCGCCTATCAGGGCAAGTATGGTTTGGACATTCTGGAAGACACCTGTGGTATTGGTGCGCGGGATGCCCATGTGGTGGAATATGACGGCTGCGCCAACTTTATGAAGGGTGCTATCGAAACGGCTGATAAGGTCACTACCGTCAGCCCCACCTACGCACAGGAGATTCTGGACCCGTGGTTCAGCCATGGTTTGGACGGTCTGCTGCGCCAGAAGCAGTATAAGACCTGCGGTATCTTGAACGGCATTGACGTGGATGTTTACAATCCCGCCACGGACCCGGATATCGCCAAAAACTACGATGCAGATACCTTCCAAGACGGTAAGGCAGTTTGCAAGGCGGCGTTGCAGGATGAGTTCAACCTGCATAAGGATGGCAGCCCCGTCATGGCGATGGTCACCCGTTTGGTGGGCCATAAAGGCGTGGATCTGGTGCGTGCCATTGCGGAAGGACTGCTGCAGCAGGGGATTGAACTGGTCATCCTCGGCTCCGGCGAGGCTCAGTACGAGAACTTCTTCAACGAGCTGTGCGCCCGGAACCCCGGTCGTGTGGGTGTCTACATTGGTTTCAACGCTAAGCTGGCCCAGCGGATCTACGCGGGTGCCGACATCTTCCTGATGCCGTCCCGTTCGGAACCTTGCGGCTTGGCCCAGATGGTAGCTTGCCGGTACGGTACCATTCCGGTGGTCCGTGAAACCGGTGGTTTGCGGGATTCCATCCACGATTCCGGCGATGGCTTCGGCAATGGTTTCACCTTTGCCAACTACAACGCGCATGAGCTGTACGAGGCCTGCTGGCGCGCCAAGGAAGGCTACTGGCAGAAAGACGGCTGGCCGATTCTGGTTCGCCGTGCTATGGAGTGTGACTTTAGCTGGAGCAATTCGGCCAAGAGCTATGAAGGCTTGTACAATGAGGTTGTAAACCTCTGGTAACGGTGCTGCGCAGGAATACATTTCACAAAAACATCAAAAACCGGCAGGTTTTCCTGCCGGTTTTTTCTTGCAATTTTCACAAGCTTGTTATATCTTAAAAGTATAACGACTGTATAAAATGTGTATATAGCAACAAAAGATCGAGTGTGATCTATGTGAAAAAAGGCGTCAAAACAAAAATTGTTTTTGTGATAACACTTAGTCTGCTGTTGTCGGCCTGCGGTGTTACAGCGGAGATTCCAGTGGGGGTGGCAACGGGGGAAACTGCGCTGAGCATCACCGGCGAGGGGGACTGGGCCAGTTCGGAAGAGATGGATGTCGTCTTGCCGGACGATGAAATGTGGCCGGAACTGCTCTTTGCACAGGGATTCGTAAAGGATAATGTTTGGCTGCCGTTTGAAACCAAACTCGAAGTAGAAAATATTCCCCAGAACCCAGAGCTGCCCAACGGCTGCGAGATTACGTCAGCAACCATTGCGCTGAATTATCTGAGATTTTCTGTGGATAAGGTCACTCTTTCCAATGAATATTTACCCATGGGGTTTCCGCATTGGGCGGTTGACCCGGACGAGGCCTTTATGGGGGACCCGGCGGATGATACATCTTTTTATTGCCAACCGGGACCGGTGGTGGAAGCCGTCAATGCCTATTTAGAAGATGTCGGAGCGGAGTATATCGCGGTGGACATCAGTGGTGCGTCGGTAGGGGAGCTGTATGAATGGGTGGCAAGCGGTACCCCCGTGGTGGTTTGGGCTACGCGGATGCTTGAATCGTCCAGGTACAGTGACAGTTTTCTCTTGCCGGATGGAAGCTGGCCTTATAGCAATTCGCACTGCATGGTGCTGACTGGCTATAATACAGAAAGCTGTTATCTCGATGATCCTATGCTGGAACTTTCCGAGGTCAGCAGCAGTCTGTTCGCGCAGCGTTATCAGGAACGGGGCCAATATGCAATGGTGATCATTCCTACAGAATAAAAGTACCCTCGTCTATATCGGGAACCGATACAGACGAGGGTGTTTTTTGGTTTTGCAAAGAAAATGTGGTTCGGCAGCTTTACGGCTCGCTGGCACGCAGGTGATCTGCCACCCACTTGATAAGCAATTCCAAGGCAACCAAATTGTGGCCGCCTTCCGGCACGATCAGGTCGGCTTTGCGTTTGCTGGGCTCTACAAACTGTTCGTGCATCGGTTTGACGGTGGTCAGATATTGTGCCACCACGCTGTCCAACGTGCGGCCCCGCTCCTTTACATCCCGCACGATGCGCCGCAAGATGCGTACATCGGCGTCGGTGTCTACAAAGACCTTCATATCCATTAGGTCACAGAGTTCCGGAGAATCAAAGATCAAGATGCCTTCCACAATGATGACGGGGGCCGGCTTGACCAACACCGTTTTGTCGCTGCGGTTGTGGATGGTGTAATCGTAGACGGGCACCTGTACCGGATGTCCGGCCCGCAACTCCCGCAGATGAGCGACCATCAGCGGAGTGTCGAAGCTGTCGGGGTGATCATAGTTCAGCTTGCAGCGCTCTTCGTAGGGCAGTTCGTCGTGGCGCTTGTAGTAGCTGTCATGGTTGATGACGCTGACTTCGTTGACGCCGAAATGGTCCCGCAGCCGTTCGGTCAGGGTGGTCTTGCCGCTGCCGGTACCGCCTGCAATGCCGATGATGATGGTATTCATTCCGTTTCCTTTCCTTTACACATCCAGACGGATCTCCCGACCGGTAGGTTCGTACGCCCGGTATTTCACGCCGGTCATCTTGAACATCTGGCGGCTGGCAATGCTGGCGTGGCTGTCGTGATATTTGTCGGAAAGATAGATCAGTTCCTTGATACCGCTCTGAATGATGGCTTTGGCGCATTCGTTGCAGGGAAAAAGCGTGACATACATCCGCGCGCCGCTCAGGTCGTTGTGCGGGCTGTTCAGGATGGCGTTGAGCTCGGAATGGCAGACGTACATATATTTGGTCTCCAAGTCTTCGCCTTCCCGTTCCCACGGCATATCATCGTCGTTGCAGCCGATGGGCATACCGTTGTACCCCAGCGATAGGATCTTATTTTCGGGGCTTACAATGCAGGCGCCCACCTGACTGTTGTTGTCCTTGGAGCGCATGGCGGAAAGCAGGGCAATGCCCATAAAGTATTCGTCCCAGCTGATATAATCCGTTCGTTTCATGGCGTGCCTTTCCTTCGTTTTTTATCCTTATTATACTGTGCGCCGTGCTGTGGCGCAAGATTCTTTGCGCAAATATTTGCGGCGGGTGGCCTCCCCGCCGCGTAGATGCCGCTCGGCCTTGTTGCGCTGTACCACGGTCTGTACTTCGGCCCACAGACCGGGATGGGTATGGCGCAGGCGGCTCTGGTCTTTCCAGATGGTGCTTTTGCTTACCCCGAACACGGCGGCCGCTGCCCGTACCGTGGCGCCGCTGCGTACAATGTATCGTCCCACTGCTACGGCCCGCTCCTCCGGGTCACCTTTCATACCGCAAACCCCCTCACATGGAATTTCTGTCAAATCCTATGTGAAAAAGAGTGTGGATATGCCCGATAACACAAAATCCCTGCCCGGACGGGCAGGGAAATGATCAAGAGGTAGAGTTAGTAAGGAACATATAATCGGTACAGGCCCAGCCAAACTGATCTTGATAGCAGACAAATGTCCAGTTGGAGATCGATTCATTGCCGCCCAGTGCTTTCACCATGGTGTCAGGCGGCAGCGTCCCTACGCGATCATACTCGGTGCCGGGACCGGCACGCAAAACAACGTTATCGGAGGCGATGGTGCGAAACTGCACCACCGCTTGCTCGGTATACTGAATATCCGGCGGAGTAATGTTGGCGGGCAGCCCGGCCAAAGGGTCCGGTGCAGGGGTGGGGGCGGCTACGCCGGAAATTGTGTAGGCGTGCCAACCGTCATCCTGTTGCAGCCATAGCAAACCGCCATCCCAAGCAACTCCTGCGTAGGTGCAGGGAAGGACCTCGGTTCCGGTACTGTCCAACAAGCCCCATCGGCCTCCCCGGCAGACCGGTGCATACCCGTTCAGCAGGGGCGAGGCGTAGTACCCGTATTCATCGCCGTAGGTAGCGTCGTAAACCGCCTCGGTGACAGCCTGACCGGAATGGTCCAGATACAGCCACTTGCCGGCCTGACAGGCCGGAGCCAGCGGCTGATCGTAAAAACAGCCGCCCGCTTCATAGGTCTGGTCGTTGAGCAGCGTTCCATCGCCATCAGCATATACAATGGTAATAGGCTCTGTGACTCTATAATAATCGGGATCTCCCTGCCCGTCGACAAACGTACCCAGCCGGCAGGGGAGGTAAGCGCCAAGCTGTGCGTCGTAATCTTCCAGATCATGTACAGTGCCACCGAACAGTCCACCGTCCACCTGAACTTTGTGGGTGGTGGTATCGTAGTACCAGTAGTGGGAGGAGCCGTCATGTTCGGCGGAGCACATTCTACCATCACCGGTGGTTTGCAACTGGGCTGTCAAAGCATCCAGTTGTTCCCATTCTAAAGAGGAATGCCAACGCAGATCGGCAGAAGCACATCCGGTCAAGGGGACGGACGACTGGCACGCCAGCACCTCGGTGCCATCGGTGCGCATCAGGCCCCATTTGCCGTTCTGGCTCATCGTGTAGTACCCATTCATCTGTTCCCAATATGGGGCGGCGTCCCGGCGGATGGCCCGGATCTCATCATATTTCAGCACCGCATAATCGGTAGGCTCCAGCGAAAGGGTAGAGCTTTCGGCAGGGGCGGGCGTTGTGGTGATGGTAGTTTCCGGCGTGGCGGAAGATTCTGGCACAGAAGAACTCGCTTGGGGCGCGGACGCACAGCCGCAGCTTAGCGCCGCCAAAACCAACGACAAAACAAGCAACGATTTCTGCATGGCGAACCTCCTTGCCAAAACAGTTATTCGTACATTTTGCGTCCGGCAAATACACACAAAGGCCGTTTGGCTTTGCCGGTGCCCATCAGTTGAACTGCGGCAGCCAGTGTGGCACCGGCACTGGTGCAGGCGGGGATTCCGTCAAAGAACAGAACCTCTCGGGCGGCTCGCTCGGCGTCGGCGGTGGTTACCGTCAATACGGTGTCCACCACATAGGGGTTGTAGTTTTCCGGCACAAAGCCGGGGCCAATGCCCGCAATGCCGTGCTGCCCGATAAAACCGCCCGAGATTGCCGCGCATTCGGCAGGTTCCACCGCCACAATGCGGATCATGCTGTTCCACGCCTTGATGTATTCGGCTACCCCCGTGACGGTGCCGCCGCTGCCTACGCCAATGACGATGGCATCGATGGATTCTCCGGCGGCTTTCAAAATCTGGGGACCGGTCACCCGGCGGTGATACTCGGGGTTGTCATCGTTGGAAAAATAATGGGTAAAATACCCGCCGTAACGCTGTGCCGTTTCTTCGGCAATACGGTCCATAGCACGGCGCCCGCCGCTGCTGCAAACCACGATTTTGGCGCCCAAATCTTGCAGACGTTTGCGCCGTGCAATGGGCAGACTGCTGGGAACCACCAAAATGCAGGGGTGCCCGGTGGTGGCACAGCTAACGGCCAACGCCGCACCGAAACTGCCGGAACTAGCTTCCACCACCGGCATGCCGGGCTGCAAAGTGCCGCGCTCGGTGGCAAAGGCCAGCATGGTTTCGGCCAGCCCGTCCTTGGAGGTACCGGTAGCGCCGCCGAAGTCCAGATAGGCTAGAATGCTGGAACTTAAGTTGTGACGGCCGGAATAACCATCCAGCCGAACCACCGGGGAGCGGTATACTTCCTGATAGTAACTTTTTAAAATCGGCATGGCGGGCACCTCCTTTCTCAATCAGACAGAGTATTTTTTATTATAGCATAAAGCGACTTGTTTTGCACGCTGAAAGCACAGGAATCTCGAATTTTTTTGTGGGACGAGAGCACGCTAAGCAATCTGTAAAAAAGTGGCGAAATCCCCTTGACTTTCCCGCTGGCCCCTGTTATAATGCATAAGCTACCTGTAAAGAAAAAAACTTTACATGGCAGGTTACACAGGAAGGGGCGCGGCAGATGGCGGGCAAACCGCAAAAAAATCTGGCCTACTCGGTGTTGCTGGACTTCTACGGTCCGGTACTGACCGAGAAACAGCGCCTTGTTCTGACAGAATACTATGACGAAGATCTCTCTCTGGCCGAGATCGCCGAAAATTTCGGGATCACTCGGCAGGGGGTGCGGGATGCCATCAAACATGGTGAGGCCGCACTGGATGAGCTGGAAGCAAAGCTGGGCAATGCGCGGCGCCATACGGCAACGCAGCAAGACCTAACTCGCTTGCGCCAACTGGTTATGGAGATCCGGTGCTGCAACTCGGGGCTGTTTAATCCGGTGCCCCAGATTCGCACCGATACCGACGAGATGCTGCAAATTTTGGAACGGCTGGATACGCAGGAGGAACCCGATGGCCTTTGAATCATTGACAGAGCGCCTCAACGGCGTATTCAAAAAGCTGCGCGGCAAAGGCAAACTGAACGAGGCCGACATCAAGGCGGCCATGCGCGAAGTGCGGATGGCGCTGCTGGAAGCGGACGTTAACTACAAAGTTGCCAAAGATTTCTGCGCACAGGTTTCGGAACGTGCCATGGGGCAGGAAGTCATGGAAAGCTTGACTCCCGCCCAGCAGGTCGTCAAGATCGTCAACGAGGAACTTACCAAGCTGATGGGGGGCGACGAGCCCCAGTACCTGCGCATCAAGAACAAGGGCCAGACGGTCCTGATGATGTGTGGTCTGCAAGGTAATGGTAAAACCACCCATGCCGCTAAGCTGGGCAAGTTTTACCGCAGTCAGGGCCGCCGACCGCTGTTGGTTGCCTGCGACGTTTACCGTCCTGCGGCCATCCAGCAGTTGCAGATCGTGGGGGAACAAGCGGGCGTGCCCGTCTTTACCATGGGGACCGAAAAGCCTGAGATCATCGCCCAGAAGGCGATGGCTCATGCCCGGGACCACGGCAACGATATCGTGATTCTCGATACCGCCGGCCGTTTGCAGATCGACGATGCGCTGATGGACGAGCTGGTTCGCATCAAAGAAGCTGTTGAGGTGGACGAAACCCTGCTGGTCGTGGACGCCATGGCTGGTCAGGAAGCTGTCAACGTGGCCAAAACCTTCAACGAGAAGATTGGTATTACCGGCGTGGTGCTGACCAAGACCGACGGTGATACCCGTGGCGGTGCAGCGCTCTCGGTGCTGGCAGTTACCGGTAAACCTATCTATTTTCAGGGTACCGGCGAAAAGCTGGAAGATCTGGAACCTTTCTATCCCTCTCGGATGTCCAGCCGCATCCTCGGCATGGGAGATGTGCTTTCCCTGATTGAAAAGGCGCAGAGCGTCCAGAACGATAAGGAAGCCGAAGCCGCTGCCCGGCGGATGATGGAAAATAAGTTCGACATGAACGACCTGTTGGCCCAGTTCCAGCAGGTGAAGAAGATGGGTGGTGCGTCGGCGCTGTTGGCCATGATGCCCGGCGGAAACCAAATCGATTCCGACGCGTTGGACGAAAAAATGCTGCCCCATATTGAGGCGATCATCTATTCCATGACACCGGCAGAGCGGGCAAAGCCCGAGATCATCAATCCCAAACGGAAGCGTCGCATTGCGGCAGGGTCCGGACAGACGGTGGAAGATGTGAACAAGCTGCTGCGTCAGTACGAGATGATGCAGAAGGTAATGAAAAAGATGCGCCGCAATCCCAAAGGCTTTATGCGCAGTTTGGGTAATCTGGGCGGCATGGGCGGTTTCAAAGGATTTGGCCGCTAAAAAACACTTTGGTATGACCCGCACGGCTATACGGCCCACGGGATGTACAATATAAAATTCGCCCCACAAGGGCCGTAAACAACTATTTGGAGGAATTTACAATGGTTAAGATTCGTCTGCGCCGTATGGGCGCCAAGAAGGCTCCTTTCTACCGTGTGGTTGTCGCTGACAGCCGTTTTGCCCGTGATGGCCGCTTCATCGAGGAGATCGGCTACTACGATCCCACCAAGGAGCCCAGCGTTGTCAGCATCGATGCCGACAAGGCTAAGCAGTGGTTGGCCAATGGCGCTCAGCCCACCGATACCGTTCGTGAGCTGCTGAAGAAGGCTGCCGTTCTGTAATCTGCTGTTTCACTGATTTTAAGGGAGGGAACGCCACATGCAGGAACTCTTAGTAGCCGTTGCCCGCGGCCTTGTCGAAGACAAGGAGGCCGTGCAGGTGACTGTTGACCCCATGCGTGAGGACGGCACCGTTGTCTATCACCTGAAAGTGGCCGAGGCCGATATGGGCCGGGTCATCGGCAAGCAGGGACGCATCGCCAAGGCGATTCGCGTTGTCATGCGTGCCGCTGCGGTCCGTCAGGGTGAAAAAGTCATCGTGGAGATCGACTAAAAGCCAAAAGCACTTTGCCATTTTGGCAGAGTGCTTTTTTGTATGCTTACCCGGCAGTTGGCCGGAATATTTACGGGAACGGAAGGAAACGACGATGCAAAACTATCTGCCTGCCTGCAAGATTGTCTCCACCCATGGGGTGCGGGGAGAGATGAAAGCGTTGCCCCTATGTGACGGCGCGGCTTTTTTGTCCAAATTTAAGCGGCTGTTTGCCCACGCAGACGGCACCGGGGAATGTGCAGTACGCGGTGTACGGGCGCAGGGCAATATGATTTTGCTGCGTTTGGACGGCGTAGAAGATATGGATGCGGCCCGGGCGCAAGTGGGGCGTACCTATTATTTTGCCAAAGCGGACGCCCGCCTGCCCAAAGGCCGGTACTTTATTGATGATTTGCTGGGCTGCCGTGTGGTGGATGCCCACACCGGTCGGGAATATGGTACTTTGACCGCGGTGGATCGTCCGGCGGCACAGGATATTTACACGGTCACCGACGAGGCAGGGAACACGCATATGCTGCCGGCAGTCCCGGAATTTGTGCAGTCCATTGATCTGGATACCCGTACCATCACGGTCACGCCCATCGACGGTATGTTTACCGAGGCCGTCAACGGCGACAAGGAGTAAGCCATGCGCATTGATATTGTGACGCTTTTTCCTGAACTGTGCGACAGCTTTCTCTCTGCCAGCATCTTGGGGCGTGCTCGCGCCAAAAATCTGTTTGAAGCCCATTGCCACCAGATTCGGGACTACACCACCAACAAGCAAAAACAGACCGATGACTATCCCTATGGCGGCGGCTGCGGCATGGTGTTGTATGCCCAACCCATCGCGGACTGCCTGCGGGCGGTGCAGCGTCAGTGCGCTGAACAGGGAAGGGAAAAGCCGCATGTGGTCTTTTTGACGGCGGCCGGGCAGCCTTACAATGAGGAAACCGCCAAACAGTTGGCCCAATATGACGCTGTCACGCTGGTTTGCGGCCACTATGAGGGCATCGACCAACGGGTGATTGATGCCTTTGGGGATGAAGAAATCTCCATCGGGGACTATGTGCTGACCGGCGGTGAATTGGCCAGTCTGGTGGTGGCGGACAGCGTGCTGCGGCTGCAACCCGGTGTATTGGCCGAGGAAAAAGGCTATCAGGACGAGAGCTACTGGGACGGTCTGTTGGAATACCCCCAGTATACCCGCCCCGAAGTGTGGGAGGGGCGGGCGGTCCCCTCGGGGCTGCTGACCGGGGACCACCAAAAAATCGATGCTTGGCGTGGTGCCCAAAGCCGCACCCGGACCCGCTTGCGCCGCCCCGATTTGTATGAGCGATGGTGCGACACCCACCCCATGACGGAATTGCCCAAATGGAAACGGGGCGAAAATATGCGGTTGGTCAAGACGGAGGAACACTGGGCGGCAGCGGCCAACCTGTTTGCCGAGGGACGATATGCCGTCTGTGAAGCGGTCTGTACGCCGCTGTATCTGGATACCCTCACGCCGGAACATTGCCGGGAAGAACTCGGCAAAGAAAAAGAAGCTGGTTGGGCCTTCTACCTGCATTTTACCAAGGGTGTGGCCGACGGTATGGTGGGGGTGTGCCACAAAACCGGCCAAATCAGCCATCTGTTTGTAACAGAAGCGGCGCAGGGAAGGGGCATCGGTACCAAGATGCTGGATTTTGCCCGCAAGAAGTTGGCAGAACATCCCCATCCCACTCTGACGGTGCTGGATACCAACACCCGGGCACTGGCGCTGTATCGTCGTATGGGGTGGCGACCGGTAGGGGTAGAGGCAATTTATGACCCGGCAGAAGACGCGACGGCTTCCGTATATTGTCAGGAATTAAAATTGCGGTATGAGGCACAATAAAACAAAGTTTTGTTGTCAATCTACAATGATGTTGAAAATAAACTGGTAAAAATGCACAAAGCGAAAACCTGAGATTTGGCGGAATTACAGAATCCTGCCAAATTTGCAAAATTCTACTGTACAAAATCGACCAAATAGGATAAAATAGAAACAATCAAGGCGGCGT